>CAYZDQ010000007.1:0-14955 GCA_964476955.1 uncultured Anaerolineaceae bacterium | reverse complement strand
GGAGTGGTTCAGCCGGCCACGATGCGTGAGATTCCGATCATGCCGGGACCGACGTGCGTACCGGCCACCGGACCGCAGGTGCCCATCGTCACCTGCTCCAGCGGGATCCGGCACGCCGCCGAGACCGACACGCGGAACTCCTCCACGTCGTCCGCGCCGGAATGCACCACGGCCACCTCCTCGACATCCTGCTCGCCCGCGATCTCCAGCAACCGGGCGCGGGCCTTGGCCGCGGTACGACGGCGGTCGAGCGAGACGACCACACCGTCTTCCACGCCCAGGATGGGCTTGATCGAGAGCACCGAGCCCACGAGTGCGGAGGCACGGCCGATGCGGCCGCCCTTCTGCAGGTACTCGAGCGTATCGGGGAAGAAAGCGAGGCGTGAGCGGCCGACGAGATCCTGGGCCAGGTCGACGACCTCTGCCTGGCCCGCGCCGGTGGCAGCGAGATCGGCGGCACGCTTGACGATGAGTCCCTGGGCCTGGGTCACGGTCTGCGAGTCGACGACCTGCACCACGCCCGGTTCGAACTCCCCGGCCGCCTGCACCGCCGAGGAGTAGGTGGCCGACAGCTCCTTGCTGAGGGTGATGCAGACGACGCCGTCCGCGCCCTCGTCCAACGCGGACGAGAAGGCCTTCTGGAACTGGCTCGGGTTGACCGCTGCGGTCTGGGGGAACGGCGCGCCCGGCGCCGTCAGCTTCTCGTAGAAAGCCTCGTTGCTCAGCTCGGTGACGGTGTCGTACGTTTCGTCACCGAAGCTGACCTTGAGCGGCACGAGGCGAACGCCGGCCCCCTTCGCTTCTTCAGGGGTAAGGTCCGACGAGGTGCAGGAGACGATCGCGATGTTGCCCATGCCCTGCATCGTACGAGCATCGGCAACCGGTGGCAGGCCGTTCGCGCGCCGATGCGGAGGGCACACACGCGAGGCTCCGGTACGATGCGGGCCATGAGCGAACCCCTCCTCCGCCGCGGACTCGTCACCGGCGGCTCCTCCGGCATCGGATATGCGGCCGCTGAGCGCCTCGTGGCGGACGGCTGGGCCGTGACCGCGCTCTCCCGCCGAGCGCTCGCGCCGGCGGGCGTGGACGCGATCGCCGGCGATGCCGCGGACGACGCCGACATCGAACGCGCCCTGGCCACGGCCGCGCCGGAGGGAGAGTTGCACGGGCTGGTCTGCTCCGCGGGCGTGCCCCCGAGCGGCCCCTGGGACGATCCCGAGCACTGGGACCAGGTGCTGCGCGTCGACCTCAGCGCAGCCTGGCAGGCGGCGCGCCTGGCCTGGCCCGCCCTGCGTGCGGCCGGCGGCTCGGTGGTGCTGTTGGGCAGCATCGTGGGCAGCGGCGAGGGCTCGCTGCGCTCTCCCGCCTATGCCGCCGCCAAGGCCGGCATCGAGGGTCTGGGCCGGTCGCTCGCGCTCATCGGCGCCAAGGAGGGCGTGCGTGTGAACGTGCTCGCGCCGGGCGCCTTCGACACACCCTTCGACGAGAAGCTCTTCCCGCCCGCGACGCGTCCGGACATCCCGCTCGGACGCATGGGCTCGCCCGAGGAAGCCGCCGGGGTCATCGCCTTCCTGCTCGGTGACGAGGCCTCATACGTCAGCGGCTCGGTGTGGCGGGTGGACGGCGGGCGCACCGCCCTCTCGCCGGCTTCATCCGCCGGAGTGGCCGCACCGGACGAGCACACCGAGTTCTAGCCGACGTGAAGCTGCGCGAGTCGTCGCCCGAGGAGGCAGGCTGGGATGAGGTCACCGTGGGCCCCTGGACCCGCCATCGGCGCAGCACCGGCTACCGCAACCCCTGGCTCACGGTCTGGCACGACGAGGTCACGCGGCCCGATGGCCAGCCCGGCATCTACGGCGTGGTCCACTTCCGCAACACGGCCGTAGGTGTCGTGGCCATCGACGACGAGGACCGCGTGGCGCTCGTGGGTCAGCATCGCTACGCCTTCGACGCGTACCACTGGGAGATTCCCGAAGGCGGCTCGCCCCTGGAGGAGGACTCGCTCGAGGGTGCCAAGCGTGAGCTGCTCGAGGAGACGGGCCTGACCGCGCGCACGTGGCGGGAGATCGGCCGCTGGGAGCTCTCCAACTCCGTCACCGATGAGGCCGCTGTGACCTACCTCGCCACCGATCTCGTCCACGGTGAGGCCGAGCCCGATCCCGAGGAGCAGCTCGAGTTCCGCTGGCTGCCCTTCGACGAGGTCATGGCGCTCATCGAAGATGGCCGGATCACCGACGCCCTGACCGTACTGCCGATGCAGGCGCTGGCCCTGGAGCGCGCAGGCAACGACGCGGATTGACACCGGTGCTAACGGTCCGCTAGTCTCCGAGGCCACATGACCAAGTACTGGTACTTTAGCTAGCGGGTACGAGGCGGCCGGGTAGACCCCGGCGGCAGAGGCACTCGTGCCCGCTGACGCAGGACCCTGAAGGGCCTGCGTTTTTTGTTTGCCTCGAACGACCGCGATCCGCGAACCGACGACGACAGCACCGACCAGGCAGGACCCAGACCAAGGACGAAGGTGGTACCGAGATGATCATCGTGATGCGCACCGGCGCAGCGCAGGAGGAGATCGACGACGTCAAGCAGGCCGTCGCCGAGGAGGGCCTCGAGACCTACGTGATGGTGGGCGAGGAGCGCATCGTCATGGGCGTCGTCGGCGTCGGCGTGGAACGCGTCCAGCACCTCGAGTCGATGGCCGGCGTGGAGCAGATGATCCGCGTCAGCAAGCCCTACAAGCTGGCGTCGGTCGAGCACCACCCCGACCGTTCAAGCGTCCGCGTAGGCGGGGTAGAGATCGGCGCGGGCGCGCCGATCGCGGTCATCGCAGGTCCCTGCGCGGTCGAGTCGCGCGAGCAGGTGCTGGCCACCGCCCGCTGGGTCAAGCGCGAGGGTGCCACGCTGCTACGTGGCGGCGCCTTCAAGCCTCGCTCATCCCCGTACGCCTTCCAGGGCCTCGGCGTCGAGGGCCTCCAGCTGCTCGCCGAGGCGGGCGCAGAGGTGGACCTGCCGGTGGTCAGCGAGATCACCGATCCGGCCAACGTGGAGGTCTTCGACCAGTACGTCGACATGCTCCAGGTCGGCGCCCGCAACATGCAGAACTTCGTCCTGCTCAAGGCCGTGGGTCAGTCGAAGAAGCCGGTCCTGCTCAAGCGCGGCCTCTCGTCCACCATCGACGAGCTGCTCATGGCCGCGGAGTACGTCCTCAGCTCGGGCAATCCCAACGTCATCCTCTGCGAGCGCGGCATCCGCACCTTCGAGACCTCGACCCGCAACACGCTCGACCTCTCGGCGGTGCCCGTCATCCAGGAGCGCACGCATCTGCCCATCATCGTCGATCCCTCCCATGGCACCGGTCATCGTCCGCTGGTGCGTCCCCTGGCCGTGGCCGGTGCGGCGGTGGGGGCCGACGGCATCATCATCGAGGTCCATCCTGATCCGCCCACCGCTCGCTCCGACTCGGAGCAGTCGCTCTCCTTCCCCGAGTTCGGCGATCTCATGGACGATCTGCGGCGGCACGAGTACCTGCGCCAGCCGACCGCGCCGCACGCACAGGTCCACATCGAACCGCCGGTCGAGCGCGCGCGCCTGCGCGCCCGTATCGACGATGTCGACTCCCGTATCGCGGCCCTGATCGAGGAACGAGCAGAGCTGTCGGTTGCGGTGCAGCAGACACGCGAGTCGGGCGACCACGGCCACGACGTGAGCCGCGAGCGTGAGCTCATCGAGAAGGCCGCCCACGGTCCCGAGGGTGTGCTCACGCCAGAGGAGCGCGAGATGGTCTTCGGCACCATCCTGCGCGTCTCCCGCTCCGCTCAGCGCCGGAACGCGGCCACCGACGCGGCGGTGGCAGGCGGCGCGGCCGTGGGTGCCGTCGAAGCGGCGGCCAACGGCGTCGGCAAGTGACCGATGAGGTGAGCGCGCTCACGACCGAGGCAAGGAGCGTACGCAAGGCCCCTTCGCTGGTGGGTGGGCTGCGCCTGCCGGCAGACAAGTCGGTGGCCCATCGCGCGCTCCTCTTCAACGCCATGGCGGACGGCGAGGCCGAGGTCACCTTGGCGCGGCCCGGGGAGGACGTGCTCTCGATGGCCGGCGTGCTGCAGACCCTCGGCGCAGTGACCTCCATCGAAACTGGGGCCGACGGTCTCACCCGCGTGCGACTCCGCGGCGGAGGCGGCCCCAAGGCGGCCATGCTGCCGGGGGGCGGTGGCGAGACGCTCGACTGCGGCAACGCCGGCACGGCCATGCGCCTGCTCATCGGCGCGTTGGCCGGGCGGCCGCGGACGGCCACGTTGGTGGGCGACGCATCCCTGTCCTCGCGCCCGATGGAGCGTGTGGCGGTCCCGCTGCGCGCGATCGGCACTCACGTCCTGACCGAGGAGGGACATGCGCCCATCGTGGTGGAAGGCAAGCGGAAGCTGGCCGCCATCGAGCAGGAGCTGCCCGTCGCGAGTGCGCAGGTCATCGGTTGCCTGACGCTGGCGGCACTCGCGGCCGACGGCACCACCACCATCAGCGTGCCCGGACCGACACGCGACCACACCGAGCGCATGCTCGCGTGGATGGGCGCACCCGTCCGGCGTGAGGGCTACGTCACCACCATCGAGGGTCCGGCCGGGTTCGCGGCCCGCACCGTCGACGTGCCCGGTGACATCTCCGGCGCGGCCGCCTGGCTGGTCGCGGGCGCCCTCCACCCCAACGCCCACATCGTCATCGAGGACGTGGGCCTCAACCCCTCGCGCACCGGCATCATCGATGTCCTGCGCGACATGGGCGCGGACATCAAGGTGGCCTCCGACGGGCCCACCGAGTGGTGCCCGGAGCCGGTGGGCACCATCACCGTCTCCGGCGGAAAGCCGCTGCACGCCATCGACCTGGCCGGCGATCGGGTGGCCGACGTCATCGACGAGCTGCCACTCATCGGTGTGGCCATGGCCGCGGCCAGTGGCGTCTCCACGCTGCACGACGCACGCGAGCTGCGCGTGAAGGAGTCCGATCGCATCGCCCGCGTGGTCGAGGGTCTGCGTGCGGTGGGCGCCTGGGCGGAGGAACTCGACGACGGTTGGGAGATCGCCCGGGGCACGCCACGAGGCGCGGCGGTTCGCACCGACGGGGACCATCGCATCGCGATGTCGTTCGCGATCGCCGCGCTGACCGGCGTTGCAGGTACCGTTGAGATCGACGATCCCGCCTGCGCGGCCGTCTCGTACCCCACGTTCTGGACGGACATGGAGAAGCTGGCCTCATGACGCTGCGACGACTTCGACTCCTCACCGCCGGCGAGTCCCACGGTCCCGGGCTGACGGGCATCCTCGAGGGGCTGCCCGCCGACCTGCGTATCTCGACCACGAAGGTGAATCGCGAGCTGGCCCGACGACAGCACGGCTACGGCAGCGGCCGACGCATGCAGATCGAGCGGGACCGGGTGGAGTGGACGGCCGGCCTGCGCTTCGGTCGTACGCTGGGCTCTCCCCTCGCCTTCTCCATCCCCAACCGCGATTGGGCCAACTGGGAGGAGCGCATGTCGGTGGAGCCGACCGCCTCTTCCCGCCGCCCCAAGGCCATCACCCTGGCGCGTCCGGGTCACGCCGATCTGGCGGGTGCGGTCAAGTACGACACGGGCGATATCCGCAACGTGCTCGAACGTGCTTCTGCGCGCTCGACGGCTCCGCGCGTGGCGGCCGGCGCGGTCTGCCGCCAGCTGCTCGAGACCTGCGGCGTGCGCCTCTGGTCGTTCGTCGACCAGCTCGGTCCGGTGCAGGCCTTCGGTGGTGCGGAGGAGCCGACCGCGCTCGTGCCCGAGGGCTGGATCGAGCACGACCGACGTGCGCCCACGCCGCTGCGCTGCCCCGACCCCGAGGCCGAGGCGGCCATGATGGCCGAGGTCGATGCCGCGCTCGAGGCCGGCGACTCGATCGGCGGCTCGTTCATGGTCGTGGCCGAGGGTATGCCCGTGGGAATCGGTTCCAACGCCGAGTGGGACACGCGTATCGATACCGCCGTGGCCGCAGCGTTGATGGGCATCCAGGCCGTGAAGGGCGTGGAGATCGGAATCGGTTTCGCTGCGGCGAGCCGTCGCGGCAGCGAGGTCCATGACGAGGTCGAGCCGGGCGCGCCCGACTGGCAGCGGAAGACCAACCGCGCCGGTGGCACGGAAGGTGGCATGACCAACGGGGCCGCGATCGTGGCCCGGGTGGGCGTCAAGCCCGTGGCCACGCTGCGCAAACCGCTCGACGCGGTCGACCTCGAAAGCGGCGAGGTCCGTCGCGCGCACATCGAGCGCAGCGACGTGGCCATCGTCCCGCGTGCCGCAGTGGTGGGCGAGGCCATGCTGGCACTCGCCCTCGCCGACGCGCTGTTGGCGGATATGGGCGGGGACACCATCGGCGACGTCAAGGCCGCCGTCCGTCGCCGCCGCCGTCGCTCGGCGGGGCCGCGCGGGCGTGCCACGGGCGGGACGCTCGAAGCCCTGCCGGACAACGCCGCCGAGGAAGCCACGGTCGTGGAGGGCACGGACGCCTGATGGCCAGCGCGCTGACCTACCGGCTCATCGGGCACGGCATCGCCTACTCGGCCTCGCCGGCGATGATGAACGCTGCCTTTGGCGCCCTCGAGCTGCCGCATCGCTACCTGCTCGCGGATGTGCCCGCGGAGGATGTCGGCGCGACGGTCGATCAGCTGCGTGAGGCGGACGCCGGTGGGGCCAACGTGACGGTGCCGCACAAGGCCGCCGTGGCGGCGCTGGTCGACGAGGTCAGTGAGCTGGCACACGAGGCCGACGCGGTCAACACAGTGGTTCGTGACGGTCAGCGGCTCATCGGCCACAACACGGACGTGCCGGCCACGGCGGAGGCCATCTCGCGCCTCTGTCCTGATGGGGTCTCGCATGCGCTGCTGCTGGGCGCCGGCGGCGTCAGCCGGGCGGTCCGCCTGGCGCTGTCGCAGGTGGGCGTGGACCAGGTCACCGTGCTGCGCCGCTCCGACGGCTCCATCGAGCGCCTGGCCGAGACCGTCGTGTCGGCAGACCTGCTGGTCAACGCCACGCCCGTCGGCACCGGCGCCGACGAATCGCTCGTACCTGCCCGACTGCTGCGGCCGGACCTGGCGGTGCTGGACCTGGTCTACCGCCCGAACCCCACCCGCCTGGTGCGCGAGGCCCGGGTCATCGGCGCCCCGGCTGAGGCGGGCGCGACCATCCTGCTGGGCCAGGCCTGGCGCTCGCTCGAGCTGTGGCTCGGGCGGCAGGCCCCGATCGAGGTCATGCGTGAAGCCCTCGAGACCGAGCTGGGAGGCACGCTCGATGCCTGAGGCCATCGTCCTCGTGGGCCTGTCGGGCACCGGCAAGTCCACCGCGGCTGCCACGGTCGCCACGCGCCTGGACCGTCCGCTCGTGGACCTCGACCGCGAGATCGAGCAGCGCGAGGGAGCGCACCCAGCCGAAATCATCGAGGTTCGCGGCGAGAGGGCCTTCCGGAAGGTCGAGGCCGCGGCCGTCGAGCGCGCCTGCGCCGTCGACGGGGCGGTCATCGCTACCGGCGGCGGGGCGGTCATCGATCCGCTCAACCGCTGGGCCCTGTGGAACGCCGGGATCGTGGTCTGGCTGGATGCGCCCGACGAGGTGCTGGCCGCCCGCCTTGATGCCCATGACGAAGCTCGCCCGCTGCTGGCCGGCGACACGACGGCGAGGCTGGCCGCCCTGCGTGCCCGCCGCGAGCGCTTCTACCGAGCCGCCGATGTCCGGCTCGACGTGACCGCTCCTGCCGCGGACATCGCCGAGGCAGTGATGGGCGCGGCTGCCTTGGGCAAGCCCGAGACGCGACGGCTGTTCGACGCGGTGGTCCGTCGTGATCACCTCATGGGGCCGGACAGCGCGCGCGTCGTGCTCGGCAACGAGCTCGACGAGATCACCCTTGCTGACATCGTCGAGCCCACCAGCAGTGGCGTTCCGGTGGTGGTTGCGGACCGGCGAGCGGCGGCAGCCCTGCCGCAGCTGATGGCCGCGCTGCCAGCTGAGCGCCGGATCCTCATCGCCTCCGGTGAGCGCCAGAAGCGCTTGCGCACGGTGGACAAGCTGCTCGAGGCCGCCAGCGCCATGGGTGCCGAGCGCGGTGATGCCTGGGTCGGTGTCGGCGGCGGCGTCACCACCGACATGGTCGGCGCGGCCGCGGCCCTGTACGTGCGGGGCGTGAACTTCGTGGCCGTGACCACGACCTGGCTGGGCATGACCGATGCCGCGATCGGGGGCAAGGTAGCGGTCGACCTCTCCGGCGCCAAGAACGCCGCCGGTGCCTTCTGGCCGCCGGCCGCCATCGTCGGTGACGTAGCCACGCAGCGCACCCTCCCACGCGCGCGGCGCCTCGATGGTATGGCCGAGTCGCTCAAGAGTGGCGTCATCGGCGATCCCGTGCTGTGGGAGCTCGTGGAGAGCCGCGGGAAGGCCGCGCTCCGGAACGATGAGGCTGCGCGTTACGCGGTCATCGACCGCTCGGTCCAGCTGAAGCTCGACGTCGTCGACCGCGACCCCTTCGAGCGCGGGGAGAGACGCGCGCTCAACCTCGGCCACACGCTGGGCCACGCGCTCGAGATCGAGAGCGGCTACCGGCTGCCACACGGCCAGGCCGTCGTGCTCGGACTGCGAGCGGTCGCGCACATGGCGGCCGGCCGCGGTGCAGCCCCCGGTCTGGCCGAGCGCATCGACAGCGTGGTCGACGGTCTCGGCTATCGGCTCAGGCGCGACTTCGACCCGGCCGTCGTGAAGGCCGCGCTCACCACCGACAAGAAGCGGATCAAGGGCCGTCAGCGCTGGATCCTGCCCATGGACATCGGGAGCGTGGTCGATGTCGACGACGTGACCGAGGCCGAGCTGGACGCGGCCGTCGCCCACATCTACACGGAGCGGGAACGATGAGGATCCTGCTGCTCAACGGCCCCAACCTCGGCCGCCTGGGGAAGCGCCAGCCGGAGATCTACGGCACCACCACCCTGGCCGACCTCGAGGCAGCCTGCGCGATCCGCGCCGACTCGCTGGGTCATTCCGTGAAGGCCTTCCAGTCGAACCACGAAGGCGCCCTCATCGACCGTATCGAGGAGCGCGACTACGACGCCATCGTCATCAATCCCGGCGCCCTCACCCACTACGCCTACTCGCTCCACGATGCGCTCGTGGGGGCTGAATGCCCAGTCGTGGAGGTGCACATCAGTGACATCCTCGCCCGCGAGCAGTGGCGCCATGTCTCGGTCATCGAGCCGGTCGTGAGCCACCGGGTCATGGGCCGCGGTTGGCGCGGGTATCTCGAAGCCATCGAATACCTCCACGAGCACGAGACACCCTAGAAGGACCCTTCCATGACGACACAGCTCCCCCGCCCTGGTCTCGCCGGCGTCGCCGCCGTCGAGATCAGCGCGGACACCATCAGCCCCGTGACCGCGGCCCTGCGGCTGCACGACCAGGACCGCCTCGCCTTCATCCTCGAGTCGGTCGAGGGTGGCGCCCGCTACGGCCGCTACTCGATGGTCGGCGTGCGTGGCCGCATCGTCTCGCTGGAAGGCGAGCAGGCGATCGTGCGCACCCACGACTACGCCGAGATCGACCGCTTCCCCGCCACCGATCCCCTGGAGGCCCTGCGACGCCTGCTGCCCGAAGCGCCGGCGACCGGCTCGCTGCCGGTCTCGTTGGCCTCGGGCGTGGGCTACCTCTCCTACGAGGCCGCCGCACGCTTCGAGCCGAAGCTGCCGGTGCCGGAGGCGAACCCGCTGGACCTGCCGCTGGCACTGTTCCACCTGCCCGATGTGCTCATCGTCTTCGACCATCTGGCCCCGACCGCGACCGTCTCGACCATCGATGGCCCTGGAGCGCGGGACCGTCTCGATGACGCGCTGGAGATGCTGGCCCGACCGTCCTCCATCGAGGGCTCGGTGCCCATCCCGGCAGAGGCGGCCCAGCACACGCCACCCGCGGCCGACGCGCGCTACGAGGAGATCGTGGCTACGCTCGTGGCGGACATCCACGCGGGCGAGATGCTGCAGACGGTGCCCGCACGCCGGAGATCTACCGCTCGCTGCGACGTATCAATCCCTCGCCCCATCTCTTCGCCATCGACCTGGGCCCCGATCGCTCGGTGCTGGGCGCCTCGCCGGAGCTGCTCGTGCGCGTACGCGACGACGTTGTGGCCACACGCCCGATCGCCGGCACCCGTCCCCGCTCAGCCGATCCCGACGAGGACCAGGCGCTCGAGGCGGACCTGCTGGCCGACGAGAAGGAGCTGGCCGAGCACGCCATGCTCGTGGACCTCGCGCGCAACGACGTCGGCCGTGTGGCCACGCCGGGAAGCGTGCGCGTGGCCTCGCTCCACGCCATCGAGCGCTACTCGCACGTGATGCACATCGTGTCCGAGGTCGAGGGTGACCTGGCACCGGATCGGGATGCCTTCGACGCGGTCCGCTCGGTGTTCCCCGCGGGCACGCTCAGCGGCGCACCCAAGGTACGCGCGATGCAGGCCATCGCGGAGCTCGAGGGCGAGCAGCGCGGCGCCTATGGCGGGGCCATCGGCTTCTTCGCGCCGGACGACGTGGAGGCGGCCATCACCATCCGCTCGATGGTGCTCAAGGACGGCACGGCCTTCGTCCATGCGGGCGCGGGCATCGTGGCCGACTCGATACCGGCACGGGAATCGGCGGAGGTAGCGGCCAAGGCCGGCGCCGTCCTCAGCGCACTGGCCGAGGCCGAGGCCATCTACGGCAACGACGGGGAGAGCAAGTGATGACCACCGCTGTGAGCGAGCTGCCGGGCACGGGCCTGCACATCCTGCTCGTCGACAACTACGACAGCTTCACCTACAACCTCTACCAGTACCTCTGCGAGCTGGGCGCCGACGTCGAGGTCGCGCGCAACGACGAGATCACCATCAAGCAGATCGAGGGCATGGAGCTCGACGGCATCGTCGTCAGCCCGGGTCCGTCCCGCCCGGAGAACGCGGGCATCTCGATGGAGGTCATCCGCCGGTTCGGGCCGGAGACACCCATCCTCGGTGTGTGCCTGGGACACCAGTCGATCGGCCTGGTCTACGGCGGCGAGGTCATCACCGTCGAGCCGGTCCACGGCAAGAAGTCTGCCGTGGACCATCGTGGACACGGCCTCTTCGAGGGCCTGCCCACGCCCATCGACGCGGGGCGCTACCACTCGCTGGCCGTGGCGGCCGAGTCGATGCCGGACACCCTGGAGGTGACCGCCACGTCGCCCGATGGGCTGGTCATGGGTCTGCGCCATCGGGAGCACCCGGTCGAGGGCATCCAGTTCCACCCGGAGTCCATCCTCACCGAGGACGGCATGACCATGCTCGGGACCTGGCTGACGTCGCTGCGCGACTGACCGCTACCGCGGTGCGACGACCGGGATGTCGTGCGCCGTCGCAGCGGCCGCCAAGCGGTCGTCGTAGGTCACGATCCCCATCAGGCCGGAACCGGCCTCCTCGGCTGCGGCCAGGTGCAATGCGTCCAGGCTCCGCAGATGCCCCGGCTCGAGGAGCGCCGCTCGCTCATAGGTCTCGGTCGACAGTCCGACCAAGGTGATCGAGTCGAGCATCGCCCGCGCTCGCGGTATGTGCTCAGGCTCCGCGCGCCGGACGAGTCGCAGCAACTCCGTCCTCAGGAGGTCGCTGGAGAACAGGACATCGCCTCGGGGCGCGAGCCAGCGGCGGAGTGCGGTCGAGCCACGTTCGACGAGTACCAGCTTGGCAGCGGCCGATGTCTCGAGGTAGAACACGCCTAGTAGCGCTCCTCCGCGCGCATCTCTTCGAGCACCTCTGTGAGCGGACGTTCGCCGCGGCGGCGTGGAGCTGGTGGCGGCAGATCTCGCAGCGAGCGCTTCGGGGGAGTGGCTAGACCAGCGTCGATCAGCGCCTGGATGCGGTTCTGCTGATACGGCACCAGCATGGCCACCGGTCGCCCGCGATCGGTGATGACCACGATGTCACCCGCCGCGGCCTCCGCCACGACAGCCGAGGCGTTCTGCTTCAGTGCCCGGATCCCGACGGTTCCCATGTGCTACATCGTAGCACTTCGGCCTACGTGCTCAGTTGCTCGAGCAGGAGATCCGCGGCGGCGTAGGGGTCCAGCTCGTGGGTGGCCACGCGCTCCATGAGGGCGTCGGTCTCCGTGCGCCGGTGGGCCGACCATAGCGCCTCGCGGGTGCGGTCGGCGAGGATGCCTTCTACCTGGGCGCGTGCTCGAGCCAGGCGGGCGGCATGCGGGCCGTCGTCGTCCGTTCGAGCTTCATGCACCCGGTCGAGCGTGGCCAGCAGCTCTGGTACGCCGTCAGCCGTGAGGCCGGAAGCCAGCAGCACCTCCGGGCGCTTGGGCCGGGGCCGGTCGGAGGCACCGGCCAGCTCGTCGCCGAGCGTCAGCATCGAGCGCAGCTGCATGGCGGCACGGTCGGCGCCGGGGCGATCGGCCTTGTTGACCACCACCACATCGGCCACCTCCAGCAGGCCCGCCTTCATCGCCTGGATCTCGTCACCCATCTCCGGCGCCTGCACCACGACCGTGGTGTCGGCGATGGAGGCCACCTCCACCTCGCTCTGTCCGGTGCCCACGGTCTCGATGAAGACGAGCCCGAAGCCGCAAGCATCCAGCACGGCCGCCGACTCGGCGGTGGTGCCCGCGAGTCCGCCGAGGTGCCCGCGCGAGGCCATCGAGCGGATGAACACGTCGCGGTCGCCGGCATAGGCCTGCATGCGGATGCGATCGCCCAGGATGGCGCCGCCGGTGACCGGGCTCGATGGGTCGATAGCCAGCACGGCCACCGGCCGTCCTGCCTCGCGCGCCACTGCCACCAGCGCTGCCACCAGCGTGGACTTGCCGCCGCCGGGCGGCCCGGTGACTCCGACGACGTGGGCGCCGCCGGCCTCTGGATAGAGCGCCCGCAGCGCCTCCTCTGCCGCGGGCGTGCGTGATTCGATGGCGGTCAGCAGTCGCGAGAGCGCTCGCCGAGAGCCGCCACGAGCCTCCTGCGCGAGGCGTGCTCCGGTCCCGCTGGCCGCGGGCGCAGACATCAGGCGCGGGGCTGCGCGTGCTCGCGCATGAACGAGGCGATCTCACCGATGGGCGTACCAGGTCCGAAGATCGCCGCCACGCCGGCCTCCTTCAGGGCCGGGATGTCCTCCTCGGGGATGATGCCGCCGGCGGTCACGAGCACGTCGGCCATGTCCTCCGCCTGCAGCAGCTCACAGATCCTGGGCAGCAACGTCAGGTGCGCGCCCGACAGGATCGAGAGCCCGACCACGTCGACGTCCTCCTGGAGCGCGGCCGTGGCCACCATCTCCGGGGTCTGGCGCAGGCCCGTGTAGACGACCTCGAAGCCCTCGTCGCGCAGTCCACGCGCGAGCACCTTGGCTCCACGGTCGTGCCCGTCGAGGCCGGGCTTGGCGATGAGCACCTTGAGCGGTCGGTCTGTCATGGCCCGATCGTAGCGCGCTTGGCCACCGATCGGCACGGATGATCAGTCGGCGGTGTCCTCGTCGTCGAGGTCTTCCTCGGGGTCCTCGGTCAGCAGGCTCACGCCCATGCCGTAGTCGATGAAGGACACGCGGATCTCGTCACAGCCGTTGGCCGAGAGATAGTCGGTCAGCGAGCCGAGTCCGGCAGCCACGCCGTGGAAGAGCCCCAGCGAGAGCGTCATCTCCCCGTCGCCGAGGCCGGCGTACGTGCGGGCCTCACCCATGATCCAGGGGATCGGCGCCGAGTGTGCTCCGAACGGCGCCGCCGCGAACCGACCCGAGGCCACGTTGGCCGGGCGCGTCTCCTGCCCCTGTCGCACCTGCAGCGCGGCCCGCCGCGAGAACTCCTCCGCGGACGACTCGATGACGTCCTGGTCGAGGTACTCGAACAGCGGCTCGAGGTCGGGACGGGTGGCGAGGACCCAGCCCTCGATGTAGGCGCGCAGATCCTCGAACGCCTCCTCGGTCGCAGTGAAGCCGAAATCGCGCGCTTCATCGAGCGCCTGGGCCAGCTCCTGGAACTTGATATCGTCCGGCAGCGTGGCCAGGACCTGCGCGGCCAGCGTGTCCACCAGGCGCAGCGTGCGCCGGGCCACCCGCTGCTCCTCAGTGATGCCGGGTTCCAGCCACACCGGCTGCATGTCGTAGATCTCGGCGTTGTCAGCGAGGTCCTGCTGGAGCGTCACCAGCGGCGCGTCCGCACCGCGACAGACGAGGTCGAAGGCGACGTACTTGTCCGCGGACGAGGTCTCCTCGACGATCAGCTGCTGGGCCAGGTCGGTCAGCGCCAGCGCCAGCGGAGAGCCATAGCGCGGCACGATCTCGACCGCCGGTCCGGGATCCAGCTCGGCCCGATAGGTCAGCTCGCTGACTATCAGCCAGCGGTCGACGACATCGACGAAGGGTGTGGTCGCAGCCTCCGATCCGAGCCAGTCGAAACCGAGCCCTCCGGGGTAGCCGGCAGCCTCCAGCCAGGCGGCCTCCGCCTCGGGGTCACCGAGCGCCTCAGCGAGCGCGGTACCGACCTCGAGCGCTTCTTGAGGAGAGCCGAACTCCGCCATCAGCGACAGCCGGCCCACATCGGCGTCGATGTCGCTGCCCAGTGGCGTCTCAGAGGTGAAGCGCGACGAAGGATCGAGCAGGGTCGCCGGCTCGTCCACCCACCACCAGGGGCCGCCTTCGGCCTCGGGCACGACCGGCAAGCCGGTGGCCGGGTCGATGACGTAGCCACCGACCTCGGCGGGATGGTCCGGAGGCGCGGTCGCCGCCGGCGTGGGTTCCGGCGTCGGGACCGGGGTCGGCGGCAGCGTCGGGGCAGGCGTGGGTTCGGGGGTAGGCGCGGGAGTCGACTCGGGCGTGGGTTCGGGCGTCGGGACCGGGGTCGGCGGCAGCGTCGGGGCAGGCGTTGGTACGGGCGTCGGTAGCGGCGTGGCCAACGGCACGGCCGTGGACACGACTTCGG
>CAYZDQ010000006.1:6740-16671 GCA_964476955.1 uncultured Anaerolineaceae bacterium | reverse complement strand
CCAGTCGGCGATGACCTTGACCCACCGCGCCCCGGCGGCCACTTCGGCGAGCGCGGCAGTGACCAGCGCCTCGGCCGCGACCGGCTGATGGAAGGAGGGGTAGAAGCGGCCCTCGGGTGCCAGCCAGCGGCTCGCGGGCTGGAGCGTCGGCAGGGTGGGATCCGACTCGATACGGAGGGTCACGCTGTGTGGCGCACCGAGGTCGCGCACCGCCAACACGCCCTCGTCCAGGCGCCCTCGCAGCGCGAGCGTGGCGTCGCGCACACCGAGCGCCTCCTTGGCAGGACCGAGCGCGACGTGCGCGTGCGCGTCGACCAGGCCGGGCAGGGCATAGCGCCCCGGGAGTGCCTCGGCGCCCTCGACCGGTCGGTCGGAGAAGCGGCCGTCGATGACCCACAGGTCACGCGCGTCACCTTCCGGCAGCAGGATCGGCGGCAGACGCCCACGCTCACTCACCCCGACCTCGCCTATCCGCGGCTGTAGAAACCCATGAGCGTGGCCTCGGCCAGGATGTGGTCGTGGATCTCCGCGAGCACCGATGTCTTGTCCGCCTCGGGTTCCCAGCCGATCGTGGTGTCAAGCGCATAGACCGCGAAGACGTAGCGATGCGTGCCGCTCGGCGGACAGGGTCCACCGTAGCCGGTGCGGTCCCAGGAGTTGAAGCCGGGTGTGCCCAGCGACTCCACCGCTTGGGGGATCTCCGCCACCGGCTCGATGTCGTACTCGACCCAGTGATCCCAGGTGCCCACGGGCGCGTCGGGATCGTCCATGACCAGCACCAGCGAGACAGTCTCGGGCGGCAGCTCCGCGATCGCCAGCGGCGGTGAGATGTCATCACCATCACAGGTGTAGAGCGCAGGGATATCACCTTCATGCTCGAACGCGGTGGAAGTCAGGCGCATGGCGGTCTCCTCTGCTTGTGGCGATCCATCAGGCCCGACCGACGGGGAGACCTCGGGACTCGGGCTCTGGGCGGACACGGCGGCGGCCAGGCCTACCGAAAGGAACAGGCTGCTTCCGACGACGATGGCGCGCTTCATGCGCTCACTCTAGCGAGGCATCCAAGGCCGAGTGGCCGCTCCGGAATCCAAGGTGGCCGCGAGTTGTAACCGATATCTCACTCGTCCGATACGCCCCTGTCGAGCGCTGCGGACTAGGCTCGGAAACGAGGAGCGCGCGAGTCGCGCCATGGTGACGGCACGAGCGGAACGGAGACCGGATTGGCAGCGAAGGACGACAAGGACGCGCAGCTCCAGGCACTGTGGGAGGACCTGGCCCGCAAGGCGCGCGGCGTCCACTGCCCCGAGCATTTCGTCGAGCCCTGGCGCGTGCACGTCATCGGCACGCCCCCACGCCTCAAGCTCGACATCTCCGGCTGCTGCCCCAGGATCGGGGCGGCCATCAACGAGATGATCGCGGCCGACCCGGGGTTCCGCGCCAACCGCTAGCACCACCGATCGTGGCTCAACCCTTGGGCATGCCCCAGCGCGCACGGGCAGCGAAGGAGGGGTTGGGATCCAGCGCTTCCTTCCATGGCCGCAGGTAGTCGCGGCCGGCGGGGCTGACTCCGCCGAGCGCGTACATGTAGGCCGAGAGACGGAGCCCACAGCGGAAGCCGTTGCGCTGCTCGTAGGGCAGGTCGTCGGGTGGGTCGATACGCGAGGCGTCGACGGCTGCGAGACGGCTGCTCACGAGATCCGGACGCACGGGCTCGTCCACTCCGGGGAACCAGTCCTCACCCGGTCGGCCGTAGAGGTAGCCGCCCATGTCGCGCTCCCACGCCATCGACAGGCGCTGGGCCTGGTTGAGCGTCATCCGGCGCGCGTCGTCGAGGCAGCCCGTGACCTCGGCCTGGTGCTCGCCGAAACGAGGCTGGCCGACCGATGCGGCCCAGGCGGCGGTGCAGCGCTTCTCGAGGGCGGCTAACGCCAACGGATCGCGTGTCTTCTGGGTGATGGCGTCGTGCAGCAGGCGCCACTGTGCGTAGGCATTGGCCACGACGATGCCGTTGCCGAAGACGCGCCCGCGCGGGAACAGCAACGGCGGGCCTTCGTCCACGCGCTCGCGCCAGACGACCTCGATGGCGTCCTCGAGCGCGCGGGAGCGGGCCCACATGCGCTCACCGACGAGCTCCTTGAAGTCATCGAAGAACATCGGTGGCTCCTCGCCGAGGCTGTAGGTGACCCTGGCGCGCTCATCCGAGGTGAGCCCGCGGATGGTGTCGAAGATCGCGTGCAGCTCATCGTTCCAGGCGCCGTAGTCGAACGCGACCGGGTCGTCGGTGTCGGGGTCGTAGTCCCACGTCGGCTTCGGTGGCGGGGCGGCCTCGCCGGCCCAGTACCAATCGGTGTCACCGGTCGCGGACGGGGCCGGCGGCCTTGGTGGTGGCTCGGTGGTCGGTGGTCGTGGCTCATGACCGGGGGCCTTGCCGGGCGGCGGTGGAGTCTCGGTCTTCTGGCGTGAGAAGCGACCCCAGCGCGGCGTCGGTTTGGGAAGCTGCGCTCGCAGCTCAGAATCGAGCAGCCATTCGCGAGCGACGTTCAGCCGCTTGGTCTCGTCCAACCCGGCCACACCGGCGATGTCCGGATGGACGTGGCGGATGCGCGCCTTGTAGGCCCGGTCGACGATGGCCGCATCCGCGCTGGCATCGACACCCAGCAGCTCATAGGGATCGAAGTCGGGGAGCTGCGCGTTCACTAGCGTCCCGCGAGTGGTGCGATCGGCTGCATGGCGACAAGGCTAGCGCGCGGTCGGGACATCGGGTCCCCGAACGGCGGTCGGGCCGGGCCGTGCGGGTCTCTCTCAGCGGTCCTTCGCTGCGTCCTTGCCCACCATCGGTCGCTGGCCGGCGCGCTCGACCCGCTCCAGCTCAGCCGCGTCCTGCTTGCGATTCCAGCGCAGTCGGCGGTCGAGCCAGGCCGGCAGCCGGATATCAGCGAGCACGTGGGCCCGGCCCGCCCACGACGAGCCGTGGGCATTGATGAGGTCGCGGAACCGGAACATCGGAGCCTCCGACGGGCGGACGTCGTGCGCCAGATTGCGCCCGGTGCCACTCCTCTGTCGAGTGTCGAACGGCCCGCCAGCGGAGATCGATCCGAGGTGCTCTACGGCGTCGATGCCACCGCCACCGGGTCATGGCTACCCGAAGCCTCGAGCGCATCGTCGAGCCGATCGAGCCAGACCTTCGCGCCCAACCGCTCGAAGGTCTCGCGTGCCTCGGCGGCGGCAGCGGCGACCTGCGACAGCGATGGATCGAGGGTTGCTGCCACGAGCAGACCCGTGGTTCCGATGAGGAAGGGCAACTTCATCCGACGACAGTCGTCCAGCACCGTCTCGAAGGCGACGAGGGCGGCCTCGGGCCTGCCCTCCAACGCGTCGATGCCGGCGCGGGCGCGACGCAACTCGAGCTTGACGATGGTGCCGTGCGAGCCGGTCGCGTGCATGCCTTCGAGCGCGCTCGACGCGGCGGCGAGATCGCCGTCCATGAGGGCGGCGAGCGCGGTATCGGCAAAGAGCAGCGCGGCATTGAACGGATCGGCATTCGCGGCCACGGACAGTAGTCGTGCCGCCTCTCCATAGCGGCCGGCAGGCAGCGCCAGGTTTCCGAGGAATCCAGCGCGCTCCGCCTCCCACACCGGGTCTCCTGATGTGGCGCGTTCATCGTGGGCGGCCAGCACCTGCGCCTCGAGCTCAGAGGTGTCGTCCTGCTGGTTGGCGAGGAGCATCGCCAGCGATCCTCGGCATCGCTGCAGGTCAAGGTCACGGCTGATCTCGGCCTCTCGCCGAAGCTCGGCGATGGCGAGCTCCCAGTCACCGGTGTAGCGCGCCGCCTCAGCGAGGTTGTTGGCGGCCATCGTGATGCCCGTCCGGTTCCCCACACGGCGGGCCAGCTCCAGAGCTGTGCTGGAAGCCTCCACCATGGCATGGGGATCACGCACCATCAACGGACCGGACATGTTCAGCAGCGCACGCACCTCGGTGTGGACCAGGCCTTCGTCAGCAGCCAGTCGCCGACCCGCCTCGATGCTGCCCGATCCCTCCAGGGCCCGGCCAGAGGTCGACAGAGCGGTGCCGCGAGTGATGAGCAGGTCGGCCACCAGTGGGGCCAGGTCCAGGCGCTCGGCCATGGCCAGGGCTCGGTCCGCGACCGCGATGGCCACGCTGGAGTCCTCCTGCATGAGCATCTCGACGCGTGCGAGCTGCGCCAGGATCTCGGCCAGACCCCGGTCATCGCCCAGGTCATCGAACTGCTCGGCTGCCTCACGCGCCGCGGTCCGGGCCACCTCCACCTGCCAGTCGTCCATCAGCACGGCATCGACGAGGGCGGCCGTGGCCCTGGCCATGTCACTTCGCCGCCCGAGGCCGCCGTAGAGCTCGATGGCCCGCTCCAGCTGCCGACGACCGACCTCGGAGTTGCTGGCATGCACGGCGGCAGCGGCGGCAGATGTCAGCAGGCCGGCTTCCTCGGCCGGATCGCTTGCCAGCTCCAGGGCGGCCTCGAAGAGTCGTTGCGCCTGCTCGGTCGAGCCCAGGGACATGGCCCGTTCAGCCGCACCCTTGAGTGACAGCCGGGCCTGGATAGCGAGGGCGTCAGCCTCCTCACCCGGTCGCGCGTTGCGGTGAGCAGCCTGGTACTGGGCGGCAAGCGCACCGACCAGCTCGTCCGCGTCGAGACTTTCGAGGTGGCCGGCGGCAGCAAGGTGACGCTGGCGGCGGTCGTCACGCGCCAGGGTCTCGTAGGCGACCTCGCGCAGCAGCTCCTGGGAGAAGGCGAACTGCCCGCGCTCCGGAGACCGCGGGTCGGCGCGTTGCGTGAGCATCTCGCGCCGGACCAGGGTGCGTAGTCTCGTCTCGAGCTCGGTGTCGGGCGTACCTGTCACCGCTGCCAGGGCCGCGCTGGAGAAGGTGTGACCGACGATGGCGGCGCTCTGCAACAGCGCCCGGTCCCCTGGGTCGAGCGCGTCCAGCCGCGACGCGACGAGCGCTCGCAGGCTTTCGGGCGCCTCCAACGACGTCAGGTCGCCGGTCGGTCGGTAGGCACCGTTCTCGAGCACGAGCCGGCCGTCGTTCACGAGCATGCGCACGGTCTCGACCGCGAACAGCGGAACGCCATCGGCCCGATCGACGATGTGGTCGCGGGCCACGGCAGGCAGTCCCGGCACGAGGCCGTCGAGCAGCGCCTGCATGGAGTCTCGCCCGAGCGGCGACAACGAGATGGACGTGGCGGGGTGGCCCGCGCCCCAGTCGGCCTGCCCCTCGATGAGCTCGGGTCGGGTGAGGACGACCATGCAGATGGGCAGGTCGCGACTCCAGCTCATGACGTGGTCGATGAAGGCCAGCAGGCCCGGATCGGCCCACTGCAGATCCTCGAAGACCATGAGCGTGGTGCCCTGCTGCGCGATGCGCTCGAAGAACGTGCGCCAGGCCGGGAACAGCTCTTCGGAAGCCGCTGGGGCTTGACCGACGCCCAGCAGGGTCAGCAGGGCAGCCTCGATCCAGCTGCGTTCGTCACCGTCGGACACGAACTTCGCCACCGTCTCCGCGACGCGAGCGCGAGTGGTGGTCTCATCGTCATGCTCCACGAGGCCACAGCGGCCACGCACCATCTCGCCCAGCGCCCAGAAAGTGATGCCGCTGCCGTACGAGGGCGACCGCCCGTGATGCCACCACACGGGCTCGACGAGACCATCGAGGTACTTCTCCAGCTCCCACGCCAGCCGGCTCTTGCCGATGCCGCCCTGGCCCACGATCGAGATCATGCGCACGCGACGCTCACGACTCGACGCGTGGAAGAGCTCCTTCAGCAGTCGGAACTCCGTCTCACGCCCGACGAACGGCGCCTCCAGCCCGTCGCTTCGGCCACGACCGCCCCGCTCGGCCACCACTCGCACGGCGCGCCACAGCGGGACCGGCGAGGACTTGCCCTTCAGCTCGTGGTCGCCGGCGGGCTCGAAGACGATGGCCTCGGACGCGCTGCGCATCGTGGCTTCGCCCACGAAGGCCGTGCCGGGATTCGCGACAGCCTGCACGCGAGCGGCCGTGTTGACGAGGTCGCCCGCGACCATGCCCTGCCCCACTGCTCCAAGCGTGACGGCAGCCTCGCCCGTCTGGATACCCGCGCGCGCCTGCAGGTCTGCGTCCATGCCCTGGACGGCATCGACCAGCTCGACCGCGGCGCGCACTGCCCGTTCGGCGTCGTCTTCGTGAGCGACGGGTGCACCCCAGACGGCCATCACGGCGTCACCGATGAACTTCTCGATCGTGCCGCCGTAGCGCTCGATGACTTCGCGTGCGAGCTCGAAATAGGTGGTCAGCGTCTCGCGTACTTCCTCCGGATCGCGCTCCTCCGAGAAGGGCGTGAAACCGACGAGATCGGCGAAGAGGACGGACACGAGACGGCGTTCGGCAATCGGCTCGGCGGCCGGCCTGGCCCCCGTGGCGGTGTCCGAGAGGATCGGGCCACCGAGAGCGCTACCGCACTCGCCACAGAACTTGGCGGCGGGCGGATTCTCGGTCCCGCACGAGGGGCATGCCGCGGCGAGCTTGGAGCCGCACTCGATGCAGAAGCGCCGATTAGCCTCGTTGGTCGTGCCGCACTGACCGCAGCGCACGTAGACCCTCCCCTCGTTCGGTCTGCGCAGGGTATCTGATAGGACCGTGCTGTACCAATGGCGCCGAGCCGCGAGCGGTAGCATCGAATCATGCCTCCAGTCGACGCGATCCCGTCCGCCCACGAGGAGCCCGCGTCGGCAAAGGAGACACGCGGGGCGTATCTCGACCAGTCGATCGTGGCCTACCTCCTCTACGGCGTGGGCGCGGTCACGGCTTTCCTCGCGGTCACGCTGTCGCTGTCGGACGCCTCCGCCGCACTCCACTCGTCGCTGATGGCGACCGGCCTGTTGGCTGCCGGGCTCAGTGGCGATCGACTCGATACGCGGCTCGGTTCGAAGTGGACACAGGCCCTGGCATACGGGTTGCTGCTCCTCGCCGTCGTCTGCCTGGCCACTGCACCAGCGTTCGCCGTGACCCTGCTCGGTGCTGCCTCGGTGGGCATGGGCACGGGCCTGCTGTTGGCGCACCTCAATCGCACGCTCACGCGCGGCGGTGGGACGCTGGCACGGGTGCGCATGAGCCGTTCTGCGCTGGTGGCGATGATCGCCTCGCTCAGCGTGCCCGTAGCCATCGGCCTGGGTGAGAACGGCGGCCTCGGCTGGCAGATCGCGTTCGTGGTACCAGTCTTGCTCATCGCCATCGGCCTGTGGGCCTCACGAGCACGACGCGAGATGGTGGATCGGGCGGTCGTCACGGCGGGGCGACTAGGACGCGGCTACTGGCTCGTCTGGTGGCTCATCGTCCTGGGCGTGTCCATCGAGTTCTCGCTCGTCTTCTGGGCCAGCACCCTGGTCGAGCGGCAGGTGGGGATCTCGCTTGCCGACGCCACGCTCGTGGCCGCCAGCTTCTACGCCGGCATGGCCACCTCGCGCGTGGCCGTGAGCCTGCACCAGGTCAGCCGCCATGACCCCGTCGGCCTGATGCGCCTGGGCCTGGTCGTGGCGCTGCTCGGTTCGCTCCTGGCCTGGGCTGCGCGAGACGCCGCCATGGCCGGCCTGGGCATCTACCTGGGCGGGGCCGGGACCGGCTTCCTCTATCCGCTCGGCGTCAGCATCGCCCTCGCGCTGGCTCCTGGCCTCCAGGACCGAGGGTCGGCCAGGCTGATCCTGGCCTCGGGACTAGCCATCCTCGTGGCGCCGCTCGTGCTCGGCTTGGCGGCCGACCTCAGCAGCGTCTCGGTCGCGTGGTTGCTCGTTCCGACGCTGTGCGTGACGGCGTTGGCGTTGAGTGTGCCGGTGGGTCGGGCGCGAGCCTCGTAGCCGTTACCTGCGCTCGCCCCGGGAGATGAAACCCCACCTATGTGAGGGCCACGCCGTGGAACGAATGATGGCCCCAAGCACCACGATCGAGGAAGCCATCGAAGGGATGCTCGTGCTGAAGCGGACGGTCGAGGAGGAGGTGACCGGCCGTCTTGCTAGGCCGGGAACAACTCCGCCAGCTCGGCGCGGAGGCCGTCGCGAACGGCCCGGTGGGAGAAGTGCCGAAGGCCCGCGGTGTAGTTCGTCTCCGTCCACTCGGCCACGCGAGCCGGGTCATCGAGCAGCGCCCGTGTCTCCTCCACCACGGACTCGGTGACGAAGCCGTTCATCTCGATGTTGCGGAAGCCCCGCGGACGGATGTCCACGTCGTAGATCGGATAGCGGTTCACGAACACCGACTTCCGGTGATAGACCGCCTCGAGGTAGGCATTGCCGAAGCCCTCGATGAGCGACGGGTAGGCCACGAGGTCGCAGGCGTCGTACATGTCACCGAGCGAGTACAGCTGTCGCCCCTCGGCGTCCGTGCCGCGCTCGAAGTCGGCCACCCGGTCCGACGCCCACAGCACGCCCACGTCCAGCAACCGCGCGAACTCGCGGATGCGGGCCTCGTATTCCATGCCTTCGTCGCCGCTCGCATGCGAGACCACGAAGCGCGCTGGCCGGTCCAGTCGCGCCACCAGCTCGACGGCGTGCTCCAGGCCCTTGCGCGGTACGACCCGCACCGGCGCCAGCACGAAGAGCTCGTCATCGGCCAGGCCCAGGTCTGCGCGCAGGCCCGCGGTGACCGAGTCCGGCGCGGGCGGCGGGTTCTCGAAGTCCATGACGTTGGGGATGACCCGTGCGGTCCGGCCGAGTCGTCGGGCGATAGCTTCGCGCTGGGTGGTGTTGATGCAGGCGTGGTGCACGTTGGGCAGCGCCGGCGGGAAGGCCGCGCTGATGACGTCTGTAGCGCTGTTGACGAGGAAGCGTTGGCGCTCCCAGGCGAAGTCGTGGTGGTGCGCCAGCACCGGGATTCCGGTCTCCGCCGCCAGCCGCGTGATGGCCAACCCCAGCGGTAGGTGCATGGGGATGGTCAGCGCGTTCTCCGGCAGGAGCATGTCCAGGTCGAAGTCGCGCACGAAGCCGTAGAGGGCCGACTTGAGGTGCGCGGTCAGCTCGTCGATGGCACGACTGACCGCAGCCGGCCGGCCCGACGAGGTCTCGCCGAAGACAGCTTCGCTGATGGCCGCAACGTCCGGGTGGCCGAAGAACGCCTCCGGCACCTCTCGACTCTTGCCTGGCGGCCGATCCACAATCCCCGCGAAGTAGTAGACGTCGTGGCCCATCGCGCGCAGCTCGACGGCCCACTTCTCCGCTTCGAGAGAAACACCATCGGTCCCGGCGAAGCGGGTGGCCACGAAACCGATGCGCAGGGGTCGCGTCTCAGCCATGGGCGCACCCTACACGCGGCGCCCGCTCGACGGCTGCCGATTCGCGCACAAGCCGCGGCGCTTTCGTGTCAGATTCACGGTAGACGCTCGACGCGCCCAGGATGCATGGGCCGCTCCGGCGCGACGGGCGTGGCCAGTTGGCCGATGAGGTGTGGTGATGTCCGTCGAGGTCAAGGGGCAGGACAAGGGTGAGGCACTGCCTCCGGACGTCGTCGAGGACGCGACCTCGGCCGCCGAGCCGCTCACCGACGCATCGGATCCAGAGAAGGTCGAGCCTCCTGCTTGCCCGCCCCCGATGGACGCCGCAGAGATGATCGCGCTCACGCGCAAGCACACGATGTTCTCGTGGGTGGCGCAGAACGTGGCCGAGCCCATCGCCATCGAGACGGCCAAGGGTGTCTGGTTCTGCTCGGCCGACGGCCGGCGCTACCTCGATTTCAACTCCCAGGCCATGTCGGTCAACATCGGCCACGGGGACGAACGCGTGGCCGATGCCATCGCGGCCCAGGCCCGCAAGCTCGCCTACGCCTACCCCCACGCTGCGCACGAGCCACGGGCGCGGCTCGGTGCCAAGCTAGCCGAGCTCACACCCGGCGATCTCGACGTGATGTTCTTCGCCACCGGTGGGGC
>CAYZDQ010000006.1:0-6730 GCA_964476955.1 uncultured Anaerolineaceae bacterium | reverse complement strand
CGGGCCATACGAGATCGGCAGTGATCCGGTGCCGGGCCACGGGCCAGGCCATGGTGGCCACAGGCGATCCGCGACGCTGGTCCAACGAGATGGGCGGCACGGCCTTCGTGCGTGTGCCTGATGCGCATCGCTACGGTCGCCGCGACCCGGAGCCGGTCGAGCGATCACTCGAGGACCTCGAGGAAGTGATCATGTTCGAGGGCCCACACACCATCGCGGCCTTCCTGCTCGAGCCGGTCGTGGGTGCCAACGGCATCCTCATCCCGCCCGACGGCTACATGCAGGGCGTGCGCGAGATCTGCGACAAGTACGGCATCCTGCTCATCGCCGACGAGGTCATGAGCGGCTTCGGCCGAACGGGCAAGTGGTTCGCCGTCGAGCACTGGGGCGTGGTGCCGGACATGATCACGATGGCCAAGGGCATGACCTCCTCCTATGTCCCGCTGGGGGCGGTGGCCCTGCGAAGACCGATCGCGGACACGTTCGACGACGAGCCGTTCTTCGGGGGCTTGACCTACCACAGCCACCCGGTCGGCTGTGCTGCGGCCCTCGCGGTCATCGACGTCTATGAACAGGACGGACTCATCGAGCGCTCGAGGCGCATGGGCGAGGTCCTGCGCCAGCACCACGAGAACCTCTACGAGAAGCACCCGAGCGTGGGCACGCATCGCAACATCGGCCTCTTCGGCATCCTCGAGCTCGTCATCGATCGCGACTCGTACGCGCCGCTGGCGCCCTACAACGGCACCAGCCCGGAGATGGGAGCGATGCAGGAGTACATGCGCGAGCGTGGCCTCTTCGCGCTGACCCGCTGGAACACCATCCACACCAACCCACCGCTGATCATCACCGAGGACGAGCTGGCCCACGCCTTCGAGATCATCGACGGCGCGCTCTACCTCGCCGACGAGTCCTACCGCGGCTAGTCGTCTCGGCCGACCGCAGCAGAAGTGAGGTCCCTCCTAAGCCGCTGGCCGATGGCGGCGATGAGCCTTAGGACCACCGTCCCCTCAGGTCACGGCTTGACCTGGACGCCAACTGCTGGAAGGGGACGAGATGAGTCACACCGCGGCGACGGACGACGGAGCCCTGCTTCGACGCGTCGACGAGCTCCAGACGCGCCTCGAGTTCCTCGAGTCGGTGGTGCTCGACGAGATCGATGAGCCGAGGTTCGAGCCCGGGGAGGCTGTCGAGCCGGCCGTGGCTGTCGAATCGGTCGAGGCGGCGGTGCCGGACGAGGCGCCGCAGTTCAGCTACGCCGAGATCACACCCGAGCCCGCGGTGACGTTGGACCCCGAGCAGCGCCTGCGCAAGCTCCAGGCCGAGACCACCGCTGACTTCCCGGACACGCCGGTGAAGCCCCCCATCGAGCCGCCGAAGCCCCTCCTCGACATCCGCGACATCGAAGAGCGCCTGGCTGGACGAGCCCTGGCACTGGTGGGCGGGACTGCCCTCCTGCTCGGCGCCGTCTTCTTCCTGAGCCTTGCCTTCGGCCGTGGCTGGATCGGCCCGGGTATGCAGGTCGCGCTGGGTTTGGGCAGTGGCTCCGTCGGGTTGCTGGTGGGCGGGTTCCTGCTCTTCCGGGGCGAGCGCATCGTGGGACAGGTGCTGACGGCCGTGGGCCTGGCGGTGATCAGCCTTTCCCTGTTCGCAGCGACATCGCTCTACGAGCTCATCGAGCCGGCGCTCGCCCTGGTGGGTGTCCTCATCGCGGCTGCGGTGACCACCTTCGTCGCCCTCCGCAGCCAGTCGCAGGTAGTGGCGGGCTTCGGGCTGATCGCGGTCATGGCCGCACCGCCGATCATGGGCGCCGAACCTGACTTCATCACGGTCGCCTACATGGCCGTCGCCCTCGTCGGCATCGCGGTCGTGTCGATGTGGCAGTCGTGGTGGTGGCTGTCGCCGATCGCATTCCTGTTGTCGCTGCCCCAGCTGTACCAGTGGATCGCGACGGAGCCACAGCTCACGTTGGCCGTGCCTGCCCTGTTCGCGTACTGGGCAGTGATGACGGTGGCAGCCGGAGGCGAAGCCTTCCGCAGCGGACGTCGTGAGCTCACGGTCACTTCGGCCCCCCTGTTCATGGCAGTGGGCGCGAGCGTCATCGGTCTGGCCTTCGTCGTGCTGGAGGCAGATGCCCAGCGAGCCGCATTCCTGCTGGTGCTCGCCGGCTTGCACGGACTGGTGACGGCATTCTTCGCGCGGCGTCGTGGCTTGCTCGATCCGTTCGGGCTGCTGGCCGGTGCCTACGGCCTCGCCATAGCCACCGCCGCAGTGCCCCTGCTGCTCGATGCCTCCGCGACCGTGGTCGTGTGGAGCGCCGAGGCGGCCGTGCTGGCCTTCTTCGCCGGGCGGCGCTCGCATGGGCCGGCGTTCGTCGCCTCGCTCGTCCTCTACATCATCGCCGCCGCTGAGCTGGCCTACGAGGTGGTGCTCCTGAGTCCGGCACGCAACCTCTTCGAGGAGAGCACCGCCGCCGGCTCCGTCGAGGGTGCCGTCGTCAGCTTCGCCTTCTACGTGGCAGCCGGCTTGGCGTCGATGGCCTTCGTGCCCATGCGTTCGTATCACCTCACGATCGCTGGCCTGATCGCCCTCGTGGCACTGCCGGTCGTCTACATGCTGTTCGATGGTGTGGTGGCGGTCACGGCCTGGGTGGTGATCGCGGTGCTCGCGGTCGGCGCAGGACGCTGGGTCGCGCTCCTGCCTGAGCGCCACATCCGCTGGCGGCTCGGTCCGGCGCTGCATTGGCTGCGGCCGACGGTCGACATGACCGAGCCGGCGAAGCTGCTGACGAACCTTGCCGGCATCGCGGCGATGATGCTGGCGATGGGGGGCACGATCGCCGCGGCCATCGACTGGGACGGACATCCAACCGTGCCCTTCACCGATCGCGTGGGCCTCTCCGCGCTGGCGCTGGCCGGTGGTTTCGTGGTCCTCGGCCTGGTGACCGGCGGAGCGGCCAACCTGCGCCGCGGCCTGTTCGCGGCAGGCCTGACCATCGGCCTCATCTCCAGCCTCGAGGTCCCCATGCCTTGGTTCGCCCTGGTCTGGGTCGTGCTGGCGATCGGCGCTGCCTTGATGTCGAGGGTCGACGGCAGTGGGTTCGTGTCCTACCGCCGCATGGCCCTGGGCTCGCTGGCCATGCTGGCGCTGATCGCCCTGTTCGAGGCACCACCTACCCGGCTCGTGGTCGACTGGGGCGGCGTGCCCCCGCATCCGCTCTTCGTGAGCGATGCGACGGTGGTGCTCGCGGCGCTGGCCGCAGGCCTTGTCGCCGCCGCTGCCATCGGTGCTGGCCACTGGCCCTCGCGGCTGGTGCTCGGACTCGGGGCACTGGCCGGCGGCACCGTCCTGTACCTGCTATCGGTCGGGGTGGTCGCCGTCTTCGCCGGCGAAGCCCATGCGCTGGGCTTGCGCCAGGGAGACCGCCTCGATGAGCTGGTCAAGGCAGCACAGGTCGCCGTCAGCATCCTGTGGACAACGGTCGGCGTGGTGGTCCTTGGCCTGGGCCTCGTACTGCGACGGGCCAGCCTCCGCATCGCCGGGCTCGCTGTGCTCGGACTCGCGACCGTAAAGGTCTTCCTTGTCGACCTCTCATCGCTCGATGTCGCCTACCGTGTGATCACGCTCATCGTCCTGGGTCTGTTGCTCATCGTCAGCGCCTACGCCTGGGGTCGCATGAAGCCTCGAGACGGTGATGCTGAGACCGGTCCCGCCGTTTCGCAGGAACCGGCCCACGGAGCCGACCGGGTGGCCTAGACCGACGCGGATACTTCCGACCTACTCGAACGGGAGCGGCGGCAGAGCTGGGTCACATCGCTCGCGGTAGACGGCGAACCCCAGTCGATAGTCCGTGACCGCGTGGAACTGGAGCAGTGTCCACAGCTACTCGCACGTCAGGCAGGAAACGAGGTACTCCTCATCCATCCCAGGATCGCCGGTGGTGCCGCCGGCCTGAAACGAGGCACGCAGCTGTCCAAAGGCCAGGCTTCTGTCGGCCAGATCGCGGATCTGCTCGTCGGGCAGCGCACCACACGTGCGCACAGCGCCCGCCGCGCCCCAGCACAGTCGCCTGTCTGTGAACAGTCGCTATCCTCGGCACCTGACACCCGCGCCGCAGTCTCGCGTCCACCAAGGAGCCGACCCATGACCATCCCGACCCGCCGCCATGCGGTCCTCAGCTTCTGCGTCAGCGGCGCCCTGCTCGTCGCCTCGGCCGGAGCCGTGCTGGCCCAGGACGAAGCTGGGACGGACGTCGAGCCTGTCACGGTCAACTTCGACTTCGAGGCTGACGCCCAGGGCTGGGAGCCGATCATCGTGGATCTGCCCGACGGCTACGACCCCAGCGTGGGCGACCTGCAGACCGAGTGGATGCCGCTGCCCGAGGGGCTCGAAGGCCATGGCCTCTACGGTCAGGGCGCCAACCAGTCGGACGACATCTTCATCGGTTGGTGGACACCCATCGAGGGACTGGCACCCACCACCGAGTACGTGGTCGATGCGGTCCTGGTCATGGCTTCGAACATGCCCGCGGCCATCGCGGATGAGCCCAAGTCACCGGCCGAGGTCTACGTCAAGCTCGGCGCCATCGATCGCGAGCCTGAAGCGATGGTGGACCCTGACGGCTGGCTCCGGCTGAACGCGCAGAAGGGGGCCGAAGCAGAGGGCGGCCGCGACGCGGTCGTGCTGGGTACGATCGCCAACCCCAACCTGGAGCTGGGGGAGGACTTCAGCACGTTCGCCCTGCATGAGCTGACGGCGACCGACCTGGGCCTCAGCGGCAGCACCGATGGCGAAGGCACGCTGTGGCTGTTCATGGGCACCGATTCGGGCTACGCGGGTTTCACCACCCAGTTCTACGACGCCCTCGAAGTCACCCTCACGCCGCAGTAGCGGCCTCGGCCGGTTCGCGCCGGCGACGGATCCACTTCTCGATCTCCACCGCGATGAAGGGGATGGGCGTCACCAGCGCCACCACCAGCAGCTCCGTGGCCGTAAGCGCGGTGGTCTCGAAGATCGGCTGCAGGAAGGGCACGTAGACCAGCGCCAGCTGCACCAGCGCACTGACGAAGAGCACGGCCAGCAGCACCCGGTTGGTGCCGAAACCGAGCTTGAAGATGGACTCGCGCTCGGAGCGCACCACCAGCGCGTGCGAGAGCTGCAGGAACGCCAGCACGGTGAAGACCATCGTGCGCCAGGTCTCTTCCGAAGCGCCGCCGTGGTACGACCACGACTGCACCAGGAGGGTGATGACGGTCATCAGCAGGCCCACCCAGATGGCGTGATGCCACAGGCCATCGCCGAGGATGGAGGCCTTGGGGTCGCGCGGCGGCTGTGTCATGGCCCGTGGATGGGCCGGCTCCACGCCCAGCGAGAGTGCCGGCGCACCGTCCGTGACGAGGTTGATCCAGAGGATCTGGATGGCCAGCAGCGGCAGCGGCAGGCCCAGGAAGGGCGCCGCCACCATGACCATGATCTCGGCGCTGTTGGTGGTCAGCAGGTAGCGCACGAAGCGGCGGATGTTGGCGTAGATGCGCCGCCCCTCCTCCACCGCGTGCACGATGGTGGAAAAGTCGTCGTCCTCCAGGATCATGTCGGAGGCTTCCTTGGAGACGTCGGTGCCGGTGATGCCCATGGCCACGCCGATGTCCGCCTTGCGCAACGCGGGCGCGTCATTCACGCCATCGCCGGTCATGGCGCTGACCGCACCCTGCTTGCGCCAGGCATCGACGATGCGCAGCTTCTGCTCGGGGTTGGTGCGGGCATACACGCCGATGTGACGCACGCGCTCGGCCAGCTCATCGTCGGAGATCCGGGCCAGCTGGGCGCCGGTGATCGATTCGCGCGAGTCGTCGAGCATGCCCAGGCGACGGGCGACGGCAGTGGCCGTCAGCAGGTGGTCACCGGTGATCATCACCGGCGTGATGCCGGCCGAACGAGACTCGGCGATGGCGATCGCGGCTGACTCGCGCGGCGGATCGGCCATGGCCACCACGCCCACCAGCGTCAGGCCCTGCTCGGCATCCTCCGGCTCGTCAGGCACGACCTCGATGCCCGCGTCGGCCAGGGCCAGCACGCGGTAGCCGTCGGCGGCGTAGCGCTCGGCCACGGCCCGGGCCTCCTCGAGCGTGCTCGCCTGGTCGCCGGCCAGCAGTGGCGCGATCGACTCGATGGCGCCCTTGACCGCGACCCAGTTGGGCTCGGCGATGTCGATGTCACAGCCGGGCTCGTCGCCCACACCGCGCTGGTGGACGGTGGTCATGCGCCGCCGCTCGGAGTTGAACGAGACCTCGGCAACGCGCGGGCACCAGGCGTTGAGATCCCGCTGGACGATCCCCAGCTTGGCCGCGAAGGCCACCAGCGAGCCCTCGGTGGGATCGCCGGTGATGGCCCAGTCGCCGCCACCGTCGGGCGGCACGAGCGTGGCGTCGTTGCAGGCAGCCGCCACGGCCGCGGCCCGACGGGCCAGTGCGTCACTCTCGGCCGACGGCGTCAACGCACCATCGGGCGAGTAGCCGTCGCCGCTGATCTCGTACTCGCCGGCGGGCGTCCACAGCCGCTCCACGAGCATGCGGTTCTCGGTGAGCGTGCCGGTCTTGTCGGTGCAGATGACCGAGACGGAGCCAAGAGTCTCCACCGCCGGCAGACGCCGGACCAGTGCCCGCCGGTTCGCCATCCTTCGTGCACCCAGGGCCAGCGAGATGGTCACCACCGCCGGCAGGCCCTCGGGGAT
>CAYZDQ010000005.1:3054-17486 GCA_964476955.1 uncultured Anaerolineaceae bacterium | reverse complement strand
GCCTGGTGGTCAAGATCGCCGCCGAGGCAGTCGAAGACCTTGGGCGTCGACTTGCCCGCCCAGGTGGGCGGGTGCACGCCGTTGGTGATGCCGAAGATTGGGTGGTCGACGATCGGCGTCCAGGTCTCGTCGGCCACGCGACCGTGGAGCTGGCTGACGCCGTTGGCGCTGCTGGTGTTGCGCAGGGCGAAGGCGGTCATGTCGAACTGGCTGGTGTCACCGTCCACGCCCAGACCCATGGTCAGGATGGGTTCGATGTCCATGCCTGCCGCGGTGGCCTCGGGCGCGGTCAACTCGCGCACCAGGTCCGCGGAGAAGCGCTCGTTCCCTGCCGGCACCGGCGTGTGGATGGTGAACACGGCCTTCTCGCGCACCTGGGCTAGGGCCTTCTCGAGCGGCGCACCCTCCAGCACCAGCTCGCGGGCCTGCTCGGCGAGCATGAACGCGGAGTGACCCTCGTTGAGATGCCAGGCAGCCGGTGCTACACCCAGCTTTCGCAAGGCACGCACACCGCCGACGCCGAGGATGAGCTCCTGGTGCAGGCGCATCTCGCGACCGCGCACATAGAGGATGTGGGTGATGGGCCGGTCGGCCTCGTCGTTCTCGGGCACGTCCGTGTCGAGCAGCAGCAGCGGCACACGGCCGACCTGCACCACCCAGACCGCGGCGTGGACCGTGCGACCGGGCAGCTCCACGCTGACCATGGCCGGCTCGCCCAGGGGGTCGACCGCGCGCAGCAACGGCAGGCGGGCGGGGTCGAGGTTGAAGTAGCCGTGCTCCTGGTGGCCGTCCGCATCGATGCTTTGGCGGAAGTAGCCGCGCCGATAGAAGAGGCCCACACCCACGAAGGGCAGGGCCATGTCGGAGGCGGCCTTGCAGTGGTCGCCGGCGAGCACACCGAGGCCGCCGGAGTAGATGGGCATCCCCTCCTGCAGGCCGAACTCGGCGCAGAAGTAGGCCACTGGGCCATCGATATCGCCGCTGTGCTTTCGCGCGAACCAGTGCTCACGGCCGTTGGCCATGTACTCGTCGAAGTCGCGCAGGATGGTCTCGTACCCGACCATGAAGTCGGGATCGTTGAGCAGCGAGGTCCAGTCGCGCTGGGCGCGCAGCACCGCTACCGGGCTGCGGTAGCTGAGCCAGACCCGGCGGTCGATGCGGGCGAAGAGCTGGCGTACCTCCGGGTGCCAGGACCAGTACATGTTGTAGGCGAGACGAGAAAGGCCCTCGAGCTTCGGTGGGAGCCGATGGTCGGGGACCGGAAGGGTCGGGATGGTGGTTCGGAAGGGCATGACGGCGAGTAGCCTACCGTGGCTGGCGCCTCCGCGTGGGCAGCGAGCCCCACTGATGTAATCGCTTCCATCCTGAGGCGTACCATGCCTCGCACGATGCGTATCGCGATGGTGGCTTCCGAGTGCGAGCCCTGGGCCAAGACCGGCGGACTGGCCGATGTGGTCGATGCACTCAGTCGAGCTCTGAGCATCCCCGCGCCCGCGGGACCGGCTCACGAGGTCGACGTCTACCTCCCCTGGTATCGGGGCCTGAACCCGCCCGACGGCCTCGTGCCGCTCGAGCTGCGGGTGCCCATCGGCGGCCCTGACGGTCAGCTGCAGCACGAGACCGTGACCCTCTGGAGCGGCGAGGCCGATGGCTACCGCCTGCGCCTGGTGGAGCACGCGGCCTCGTTCGACCGCGACAGCTACTACATGGACGGCGGCAGCGACTATCGCGACAACCCCGCTCGCTTCACGCTTCTCGGTCGGACCGCGCTGGAGGCCATCCGTGCCGAGGCCCGGCCGGTCGATGTCATCCACGGCCACGATTGGCAAGCCGCCCCGGCCCTGCTCTCGCTGCGTCACCGCTATGCCGGCGACCCGCTGCTCTCGGGCGCGGCCACGATGCTCACCTGCCACAACCTCGCCTATCACGGCTGGACGCCCCGCGAGGATGCGTGGCAGCTGGACCTGCCCGAGAGCGTAGGTAAGCACGATGGGATCGACCTCCTGCGGGAGGCCATCGACGCGGCCGACATGGTCAACACCGTCAGCCCCAACTACGCGGCGGAGTCGCTCACGCCCGAGTTCGGCGCTGGTCTCGACGATGCCTTGCGCGCTCGTGGCGACCGCTACATCGGCATCATCAACGGCATCGACACCGGGCTCTGGGATCCCGCCAGCGACGCCACGCTCGTGGCTCCCTACGACGCCTCGGACCTGTCCCCCAAGCTCGGCACCAAGGTCGACCTGATGGAGCGGAACGGGCTCGATCCCGACGGACCGCTGCTGGGTGTCATCGGACGGCTCGACCCGCAGAAGGGCTTCGACCTGGTGACCGAAGCGGCGCCGGAGCTGGTGGCCATGGGCGCTCGCCTCATCGTGCTCGGGACCGGACATGAGCAGCTCGTAGCCGGCCTCGTGGAGCTGGCGGACCGACACTCCGACCGCATCGCGGTGCTGGAGCGTTTCGACCGCGACGAGGCTCGGCGCATCTACGCCGGAGCCGACCTCTTCCTCATGCCCTCACGCTTCGAGCCTTGCGGCCAGGGCCAGCTCATCGCCATGCGCTACGCCACTCCGCCGGTGGTGCGCCGCAGCGGCGGCCTGGCCGACACGGTCATCGATGCCGATGCCGATCCTGAGCAGGGCAACGGCTTCGTCTTCGGTCCGGCCGCGCCGGATGCGCTGGTCGAGGCGGTGCGTCGTGCGCTCGCGGCCATGGAGAACCCGGCCCGTTTCCGGGGCATCCAGGCGGCGGGCATGGCTCGCGACCACTCCTGGCGCGTGCCTGCGGCCGACTACGAAGCGGCCTACCGGCGTGCCATCGCGGGCCAGGGTAGTCCGGCCGGGCGCTAGCGGACGAAGAGCAGGGCGTCGATCGTCGACTGCCCCGAGACACCCTGGATGTCGATCGTGTGCGCGCCCTTGCCCAGCCGCTCGCTCCAGATCACCTTGCGGTGCTTGGACGAGCTCTTCTTGAGTGAGACCGTCTCCCAGGCGCCCCCATCGACTCGCACGCGGATGGACCCGCGGCCGGGGCCGACCGAGGCGGCGATGGCCACGGCCGTGCCGTAGAAGTCGCTCGTGAGGCTGGGCGTCGCGCCCTTGGCCAGCAGGATCGAGCCGCCGTAGGCCTGCGAGACCTTCTTGGTCTTCCAGGCGGCAGGCTTGTGCCAGTCGCCGGACTTGGAGTCACGGATCCCCAGCTTGGTGCCGATAGAAGCGCTCCACTTGCTGTTGCCGAGATCGTCTGTGGCCTTCACCCGGAATCGGTTCTCCTGGCCGGGCTTGAGCGTGACGGTGGCGCTGTCGAGATCACCGTTGGAGATGTTCTTCCAGACCGAGTTCGAGCCGAACTTGCGCTGCAGCTTGGCCTTGGAGACCCCGCTGTATAGGTCGGAGGCCTGCCACAGCAGGTTCGTGCTGGCAGTGCCGTTCTTCTGCAGCACCACCTTGCGTAGCTTGGGGCCAAGGCCGGCCACGGCGGGACCGGTGCGGTCGACGAGGAGGTTGAGGTTGCGCGGATGGGGGGACACGCCCGGACCGTTGGAGTTGATGACCACATCGAAGTGGCCCTCCTCGCCGTTCAGCTCGAAGTCGAAGTCGAGGTTGGTGCCCAGGACCTGTGCGCCCAGGCCGTCGAGGGTGTTGTCGTCGAAGGTGGCGCTGGCACCGCCGGGCAGGCCGCTCTTGGTGAGCGTGACCGTGTCGCCATAGCCGCCGCCGCGCTGCACGTCCACGCGGGTGGTGCGCGAGTTCTCCGATCCGGCTACCTTGAACGAGCCGTGATAGACCCACGTCTTGATGCGGTCCGCGCCCATGAGCCAGTTGACGTCGAGGACGCGGTTGGGCGGATCGACCGACGTGGTGCCGTTGCTCCAGTTGGGGTCGGTCTTGGCGTCCCAGTCCATCTGGCCGGAGGCCCGCACCAGGCGCCGCATGCGTACCGGCGTGGTGGTTGGGTCGTCGGCCCGATAGCGAGCCACTGCGCCGGTGACATGGGGTGCCGCCATGGAGGTGCCGCTGAACCGTTGGAGCGCAGCTCCACTGACCGTGGGCATCGTCGAGAGCACACAGGTGCCGGGCGCGACGATATCGATGTCTGACCCGTAGTTGCTGTAGCCGGTGGCGTAGGTGTCGTCTCGCTGGGACGTATAGCCGATGCAGGTGGCGTTGCCACCGGCACCCCAGCCGTCGCCATCGGTATCGGTCATGGCGCCGACGGTGATGACCTGGTCATATCCGCCCGGAGCGATGACGTTCGCATCACGACGATCGTTGCCCGCCGCAGCCACGATCGTGATCCCGTCCTGCACGGCCGAGCACACGGCCGCGTGGAAGCCCCAGCCATCCGGGTCGGCGAGCACCGCGTCGCAGTCCTCTCGATAGTCCCCTCGGGGCATCTCCAGGCTCATGTTCAGGATCTTGATGTCGTTGGCCGTGTTGCCGTCCTGGTCGTTGTGCCAGTCCACCCAATCCAGACCGCAGATGAGATCGGCATCGGTGCCGTACCCGTTCTTGAACACGCGTACGGACCACAGCTTGGCGCCCGGGGCCACGCCGACCACGCCGGTGTCGTTGTCGCGGGCGGCGACGGTGCCGGCCACGTGGGTCCCGTGGCCGACGTCATCCGCCCACCAGCCGTCCGTCGGCTTGGTCACGCCCTCCTCCCAGGCCTCGACGGTCCCGGTGTTGGGGTTGTCCCAGCAGTTGACGCCACCGAGGATGTTCAGCTCCGGCTTGCCCTGCGGGGCCACGTTGGCCATGGCGATGGGTTCGCCGGTCGGGTTGCCGTACTGGTCGACCTTCGAGGGACCGATGCCGGAGTCGAACAGGGCGACGTGCGCGTCGACGTCCGCCGCCGGGCTGCCTCCGCCGATCACGGCCTTCACGCGCTGGATGCCCACGGGCGTCTGTTGTGCCGCGAGCTTGACCCTGCGCGCCGGCCGCACGCCAGACACCTTGGGATCCCTGGCCAGCTTGCGCGCCTGGGCTGCGGTCATCCTGCTCGAGAAGCCGGTCAGGGCGTAACCGTAGCGATGGCTTGGCTTGACGCCGTGCTGCTTGCGCAGTCGCTCGGTGACCTGGTTCGCTCGCTCAGCACGCGCCGAGATGCGGGCGCGGTTGGCGGCGGTGCTGGGCTTGATGATGCGGCCCGAGCCGGACACATCCAGCGTGACGATGTAGAGCCGCTTCTGGCCATCGTCGGCTGCGAGCGTGACGGCCGGCAGCAGTGATACCAGCAGGGCCACGACGATGGCGAGGGAAAGGGCGGGGAACGTCACCCGTGGGAAGGACACGGAACCTCCAGCTCGATGCCTCAGACGACCAGGACGCATCAGGCTCGTAACTGTATCCGACCTTCGTGCTTTGGCCCAGAGTTCGAGTTGCCCCGCGGCACCGGGGCAGAAGAAGCGAACGAGGGGTCGCTTCACGGCTTCCGAGCATTGCCGATCAGTGACCCCTCGAACGTGGACGCATCGTGCGGTCTGGGGAGGTGGCGTCTGAACCACCCGAATGTCGCGGGACCATGACCCAGAAGGGTCGGTCAGGGCTGCCTGGTTCCCATGGACTGCCCATCGGGTGCATCCTTATGGCGCCACGCCCGCCGGTCGCGACGACGGGGCCGGCCGCACGGAGGTACGCAAACGGATGGGACTGCTTGAGGGCAAGCGCGCCCTGATCTTCGGACTGGCCAACGACCATTCGATCGCCTGGGGTATCGCCCAGGCGCTCCATCGCGAAGGCGCGACGGTCGGCTTCTCGTCGGTCGAGGCCCTGATGGAGCGGCGCGTCAGGCCGCTGGCGGCCAAGCTCGACTCGCCGTTCGTCGAGCCCTGCAACGTGCAGAGCGACGAGGACATCGCCCACGTCTTCTCCAAGTGGCAGGACCAGTTCGGCGGCCTGGACATCCTCATCCACGCGGTCGCCTTCGCCAACAAGGACGAGCTCAGCGGCGAGTTCATCAACACGTCCCGCGACGGCTTCCTCCTGGCCCAGGACATCTCGGCCTACTCGCTTGTGGCCCTCGCGCGTGCGGCGCGACCGATGATGAGCGCCGACGGCACGATCCTCACGCTGTCCTACTACGGCGCGGAGAAGGCCGTGGCCAACTACAACGTCATGGGCGTGGCCAAGGCCTCGCTGGAGGCTTGCGTGCGCTACCTCGCGGTCGACCTGGGCAAGGACGGCATCCGCGTCAACGCCATCAGCGCCGGCCCGGTGCGCACTCTCTCTGCGGCCGGCGTCACCGGCTTCAAGAAGATGCACAAGCTCTTCGAGCAGATCAGCCCCATGCGGCGACCGCTGTCGATCGACGACCTGGGCAACTCCGCGGTCTACCTCTGCTCGGAGATGAGCCGCGGCACCACCGGTGAGATCCACTACGTCGATGGCGGCTACAACATCATCGGCGTGCCCGAGGTCGTCGACTGACCCACGCATGACGGAGCTACCCAGCCTCGGCCCCCGCGGGGAGGGCTGGGTCGTGCTGCAGCTCGTGCTGCTGCCGCTGGTCGCCCTTGCCGGGCTTGTCGCCGGCGGCGCCTGGAACGGGACGCTCGCGAGTGTGACCGCCATCGCCGGTCTCCTGCTCATGGGTGGCGGCGCCCTGCTGCTGGGCCTGGGCCTGCTGCACCTGGGCGGTGCCCTCACCCCCGTGCCTCGGCCGCGTGACGATGCGCAGCTGGTGGAGTCGGGCGCGTACGGCGCGGTGCGGCATCCCATCTACGGTGGCCTCATCGCTACCGCCCTCGGCTGGGGCCTGGTCTCTGCCAGCCCGGCCGCCCTGCTGCTGGCTCTCGCGCTGGCCGGCTTCTTCGAGCTGAAGTCCCGCCGCGAGGAGGCCTGGCTGACCGAGCGCTACCCCGACTACCCCGCCTACATCACCCGCACGCGTCGCTTCTTCCCCGGCCTCTACTGACCTCTCCGGCGGCGCAACGCGACCGGCTCGCGCACGAAGAAACCCGGTGGCGAGGTCGGGAGGAGGGGGCCGACCTTGCCACCGGGCATAGAGTTCGCGATACCGATGTCCCACCCCCGTTGCTGAGGGAGAGGGGTTCCTCATCAACTGGGCCGTGCAGTGGAACGGTCTCGCTTGGATATATCTAGGGCGAATCTGCGCCCGCCCGGAGGGCCCGCCCACCCCACCTTGGTACGACCGGTCCCCGTACCCCAGGGCCACGCCGCGGGCGGAGTGGTGCGGTTTGGTGCGGTCGTTCCGCGCTCTATCAGCCCTGGGTGCCCGGTCCGCCCTTGAGGCCCTCGCACCTCGGCGCTATCCAGTCGCCGCGGAAGCCCTGGCCTGGGGCATGACCCGTTCGTCATCGATCCAGGCCTCATCGACCCGCCCCAGGTAGAAGGCGATGTGGCCGGTGATGGCCCCGTTACCGGCGGGCGTGGTCGTCGCTAGCCGTCGCCTCCGAGGCTGATGATGCCGTCGGTGGTCCAGATGCTCGTGTGCGGGACGAACGCGGCCCAGGCAAACCAGAAGTGGTCGCCGTGGCTGATCGGTGTCAAGGCGGCGCCGTTCAACGGACCATCGACGGCCCGGCCGGTGATGTCCCAGGTGCTGCCGGTCTGCGCGTCGGTGATGGCGGCATCCTCGCCACCGTCGCGGGTGAAGGTCAGGGTCTCGCCTTCGACCACCGCGCTGAAGACGCCGGTGCCGCCCACGTCCTCGCTCTCGTCGACGTAGGCCGCGTCCAGCGCGGAGACCGCTCCCGGCTCCCAGAAGACGACGGTCGGAGCGCCCTCGAACTCGACGTTGACCACGCCGTCCGCACGCAGCTCGCTGTAGGGGATCGAGATCGGTGCTTCGCTGTCCTGCTCACCGAGCGTGACCACGCGCTCCTTGGGCGCGAGGCGACCGTCGGTGACGCCGGCGAAGAGGAAGGGCTGCTGATCCGCGGTGTCGTAGCCGACGTAGGGGTTGCGGCCGTAGTCGCGGCGGTGACCGGTGTCGCGGCTGAGCACCTGGCCGTCGGGATAGGCCTCAGCGAACTGGTCCAGGCCGATGAGCTGGCTGGGCACGAACTCGAGCTTGGCGCCGGTGAGGTCGCCGACGATGCCGATGCCGGTAGCCTGCTGCCACCATGTCTCGGTCTGGCGGTCGTACATGACCAGGTCGCTGAAGCGCAGGTTGCCGCTGACGCCGAAGTCGTGGACGGTGTCCTCGTGCGTGCGCTCGAACACGAGCGCGGTGTGGCACAGCGGGCAGAAGGTGACGATGACCGGCTCGCCGCCGACGGTGTCATTGACGATCTCGTGCCAGGTCAGCACGGCCAGCGGGTAGGCGCGGGCATCGCCATCGATCTCGAGCGCGATGACCGGGCCCTGTCCGGTGACCCATGCGCGCGCATCCTCGATCGACTCGAAGCGTGGTTCGTCGATGGCCGGGATGCCGTCCTTGCCCGGTCCGCCCGAGAGGATTTCGCGGTACGGGATGGAGCTGATGTCGAAGTTGGTGCTCCAGCCGCCCGTGTTGAAGCTGGGTCTGCCCGGATCTTCGATCTGTCCGGGGCGGAGCGGCACGAACTCGCTCGAGCCGTCCTCCTGGGCGCTGACGGTGTCTGCGGTGGTGATGATGGAGGGGAGTGCTACGGCGGCTGCCAGCCCGAGAGCGGCGACCGCGGCGCCTGCGGCGATGCGGTTCATGCGGCTGACCGTATGCTGACCACCACCACGGGAATGTGACGACGGCTACGTTTCGTCTCACGCGCACTCGCGGTTCGTCACACGACCGTCACAAACACCAGAGGAGGGGAGCCCATGACCAGGCCGTTGAAGGTGGGCGTCCAGCTGCCGGAGATCGAGTACGAGGCGCGCTGGGGCGGCATCGCCGAGATGGCCCGGGTGGCGGAGGACATCGGCCTCGACTCGGTCTGGGTCGGCGACCACTACCTCTATCGGCATCCCGACGGCACCAGGGGGCCGTGGGAGGCGTGGACGCAGCTGGCCGCCATCGCAGCGGTGACCTCGCGTGTCGAGATCGGCCCCTTGGTGGCGTCGACGTCCTTCCATGAGCCCGGGGTGCTGGCCAAGATGGCCCTGACCGTCGACGAGATCAGCGAGGGCCGGCTGATCCTGGGCCTGGGCGCCGGCTGGAACGAGACCGAGTACCGTGCCTTCGGCTTCCCCTTCGACCAGCGCATCAGCCGCTTCGAGGAGGCCTTCACCGTCATCCGCACGCTCCTGCGGGAAGGCGCCATCGACTTCGAAGGACGGTTCTACACGCTGCGCGACTGCGAGCTGCTGCCACGCGGCCCGCGGTCCGGGGGTCCGCCCCTGCTCATCGGCTCCAGCGGGCCGCGCATGCTGCGCATCACCATGCCCCACGCCGATGCCTGGAACGCCTGGTACCTCAGCTTCGACAACGATCCGGCTGGGATCCCCGAGCAGCGCGGGAAGGTCGACGAGGCCTGCCGCAAGGTCGGCCGAGATCCGGCGGAGGTGGAACGCACCGTGGCCGTCTTCCTGCGCTTGCCGGGCGCGCAGTCGCAGCGCTTCAGCAAGGTAGCGCCGATCGAGGGTGAGCCGGCCGAGATCGCGGCGGTGCTGCGGGCCTACGCGGCCCAGGGCATCAGCCATGTCCAGCTCGTCATCGACCCGGTCACGCCCGCGGGTGTGGAGTCGATCGCGCCGATCCTCGAGGCCCTCGACGCGAGCTGAGGCCCTCCATGTCGCCTGAGGCGACCGACATCGGTCGGGGCGTCGTGCTCGGGCGGCTGGACGGTGGGCGCACCTGCGACTCGTGGCGCTGCCGGCGGTGGCGCTGCCGGCGGTGGCGCTTGCCGTTGAGCGGGCGAACTCGACACATCTGCCGGCCGTGGCCGCTGTCGTTGCCGCCACGCGGCACGGATCGGCAGGACCTGCCGTGTGGCGGGCAAGATCAGGCTCTGGCAGGTCGAGTCCGCGACCATCCGGCTCGCGTACCTGACCGACCGGTCGTGTTCGCCCGCTGCGCGGCAAGGCCGCACCATCGGCAGTGTCCGCCCGCTGCGCGGCAAGGCCGCACCATCGGCAGTGTTCGCCCGCTGCGCGGCAAGGCCGCACCATTGGTTCTACTCCGAGGCGTGGCCCATGACGGTGTAGTAGGCCAGGTTGGGCTGCTGCACGTCCATGCGGCCGATCTGACAGACGATCGGGGCCGAGCTCTTCAGCCCCAGCGCGTACTGCCCCAGCGGGATCTGGTAGCCATCGATGGGATCGCTGATGCGGAGGCAGCGGACGCGCCGCGCGGCCACCAGCTGGGATGGCAGCACGTCAGGCTCACGGTCCTCGAAGTAGACCGTGATGACGACCTCGGCATCCTCGTCACCGGGGTTGAGCATGATCAGCGACTCGTGACCGAAAGGCTCGCGATCACCAGGCGCAGGGATGTCGCCGTCGGGGAAGAACCAGGTGCGCGAGCCGTGCGGGCCGCTCATGGCTGCCCCAGCCGGGACTCGCTGAGGATCTTCCGCATACGCTCCAGCACCATCGCGGCTCCCTTGGCCCCGTACTCGCGGTTGGCCTCCTTGGCCGACTCGAGATACCACTTGGAGGTGTCGAGGTAGTCCATGTCCACGGTCTCGGGCGCCAGCTCCATCATCAGTGAGGTCTCGCCGATGCCGGCGTGATCGAATGTGTACTGGCTGATGATCTCCTGGTCCATGAGCGGGTAACCGCGGATCCAATTGAAGGGATCGGCGCCACGTTCATGATCGGCGTAGTAGTCGGCCATCTCGTTGGAGCCCCACCAGCCCTCGCCGCGCTCCTTCTCGATGAACTCGAAGATGGCCAGCCGGGCCCCGGTGCGGAAGGCCAGGTCGGTGGGCATGCCCTGGAAGAAGTTCTCCGACTGGTGGTGGATGAAGAAGTGGATGTTGCGGAAGCCGATGCGCAGCATCGAGCGGAACATGTCCTTGACCACCGGGATGAGGTGCTCGGCCTCCACCTGGAAGGAGCCCTTGAGCTCCGGACCTTCCACGGCGTAGCTGGCCGGCGCCCACCAGAAGGTGGGCATCAGCACCATCTCCATCTCGGCTTCCAGCCGCTCGGCCGTCCTGACCACGCAGAGCGTGTCCATGCCCACCGACATGTGCTGCCCGTGGTATTCGAGGGGGCCGACCGGCAGCACCACCGGCCAGTCTTCGTCGATGGCGGTCTTGATGTGATGCGGAAGCATCAGCTCGTAGCGCATGACGGGAACCTCGTGTGTGATGTGCCTCGCGTGAGCGGCTAGATATCGATCTCGATGGGCTCCATGTGGGTGCCCTCGTTGATCATCGTGGCCGGGCCCGACTCGCTCACCAGGATGCCGTTCTCCCAGCGGCAGCCGAAGTCGTCGTCGTAGAAGAAGGTGTCGGCCTGGAAGGTCATGCCCGGCTCGATGGTGTACTCGCTGGTGGCCTCCATCCAGGGCTTCTCCACCTCCATCAGGCCCAGGCCCGTGCAGGGGCCGTAGAGGTAGTGGCGCATCATGCCCGCGTCACGCACGAACTCCTCGTACTTGACGGCCACTTCCTTGGCCACCACGCCCGCCTGCACCCACTCGAAGGTGCGGTAGTGCATATCCCGACAGAACTCGATGAGCTTCCGCTGGCGGTCGCTCATGGGGCCCAGGCAGATGGGTCGCCCGACCGAGGGCGAGTAGCCGTCGACTCGTCCGCCGACGTCGATCTGGACGATCTCGCCGACCCGGAGCGGCTCGTGCGTCGATCGCGAGATGGCGTTGGTGGTCCTGCGCCCGCCAAAGGAATAGACGGTGTGGGCCTCGCCTTCAGCGCCGTTGGCGTAGAGCTCGGCGATGGCGATCCCGGCCAGCTCCAGCTCGGTCATGCCCGGCTTCACCGCCTTGAGCATGGCCTCCAGCGCCAGCTCGCCCAGGCGGAAGCCCTCGCGCAGGCAGGCCAGCTCGGCCGGTGACTTGCGCGCCCGCAGGGCCGCGGTGAGCTCGTCGGCGTTGACGATCTCCGCGTTCGGGTAGGCCTTGCGCAGCCCCTCGTACATGGCCATGTTGGTGCAGAGCCAGCCGGCCACGCCGATGCGCGTCGGATCGCTCACGCCGATGGACTCGAAGACCTCGCGATAGCCCACGCCGGCGACACCCGGGTACTCCGGGTCGGCCGTCTCGCGGTACTCCTTCAGGAGGTGGATGTTGTCGATGACGCCGCGCTCGCGGGCGAACTCGGCCGACTCCATGCCCACCATCAGCGCGGACCGACCGTCCGGGGCGATGGCCACGCCACCCATCTCGAAGAGGGGCCAGTAGGCGCTGAAGTAGCGCACGACCGAGGCGTCCGCCTCGGTGCCGTTGCCTATCAGCACGTCGTAGCCGGCTTCGGCCATGAGCGTCGCCGCCTGGGCCCTCCGCTGGGCGTATTCCTCGACGGGGATCATCGGTCGGTCCATGGCCATGCCTCCTGCCTGCGCCCGCCCCGGGCTCCCTCCGGGTTGACGGGAGCGTGACCCCTAGCATACCGTGGTCAATCGATTACGGAAAACGATTACATCACGCCGTGCGGAGGTCCTTTGGCAGCATCGGGCAAGCCCACGATGGCCGACGTCGCGCATGCTGCGGGGGTCTCCACCGCGACCGTCTCGCGTGTGCTGCGAGGTGAGGAGGGCGCCAGCACACCCGAGACGCGCGATCGCGTGCTGACCGCCGCGGCAGAGCTCGGCTACATCGTCAACAGCGTGGCCTCGAGCATGCGCAGCCAGCAGACGCGGACCGTGGGCCTGGTCATCGCCGATGTGGCCAACCCCTGGTTCGGGCAGCTGGCGGCGGGGGTGGAGAGCGTGCTCGGGCCGGCCGGCTTCAGCGTCATCCTGGCCAACACCAACAACAGCGTCGAGCGCGAGCGCAAAGCGGTGCAGACACTGCTGCAGCAGCAGGTCGCCGCGCTGGTGGTGGCCTCCAGCTCGGCCGACGGGGCGCATCTGCGCAGTGCCGTGGACCGCGGCACCTGCGTCGTGCTCGTCGACGCGGAGCTACCCGATCTCGAGGCTGACTCGGTCACCATCGACAACGAGGCCGCAGCTCACATCGCCGTCGAGCACCTGCTCGAAGCCGGGCACGAGGAGATCGCCATCGTGGCCGGTGGAACCGAACCGGCATCCGACCGCGCTCGGCTGGAGGGCTACACCAACGCCCTGCGCGACCGTGGCCTGCCCGTTCGCCCCGAGTACGTCAGCACCGGCTCGGCCACCTTCGACGGCGGACGGGCGGCCGCGGCCGGGTTGCTGGAGCTGCCGCGGCGTCCGACTGCGCTCTTCGCCAGCAACAACCTCATGACCGTGGGTGCGCTGGTGGCCATCGCCGACGCCGGCCTGAAGGTGCCGGCCGACATCTCGGTCGTGGGCATCGACGACATGGAGTGGTATCCCCTCGCCGATCCGGCCATCAGCGCGGTCTACGAGTCGGCTCCCGAGATGGGTCGCAGCGCCGCCGAGCGGCTGCTTCTGCGCCTGCGACAGGTGCACTCGTCACCGCCCGAGCGGGTCCGCCTGGCGGTCGAGTTCCGGCAGCGCGACAGTGTGGGGCCGCCGCGCTCGCGCCGGCCCTGGGAACCGGATGGACAATGACGCCAGCGCTGAACACTGGAGGGAACCGATGAACACAGGGCAGGTGGTGATCGAGGGCCGCGTGGCCCTGGGTGGCGGTGATCGTCACGTCCACGCTGCGCGTCGCCTGCGCGAGAGCCTCCCGGGCATGGACCTGCAGCCCGGCCGCGACGAGCCCGGCGACGAGCCCGTCATCGAGCTGCGCGAGGATCCGACGCTGGCCGAGGGCGCCTTCCGCATCGAGACCACGCCCACGCGCGTCATCGTCAGTGGTGGCCCGTTCTCGGGTGTGATCTATGGCGTGGAGGAGCTCATCGACCGCGCTGGCGGCGACCCCGGGCGACTGAGCTTGGAGGCCGGCGTGGTGGAGGATGCGCCGGGACTGGCCTATCGCACCTTCTGGACCTGGGATCACTCCACCAACTGGGAGCTGAGCCAGGTCGGCCAGCAGGAGATCGGCGTCTTCAACCCCTACGGCAAGCCACCGCGCGGGTTCCTCGACGACTACCGGCGCGTGGTCGACTTCTGCTCACGCAATCGCATCGCGGCCGTCGTCATCTACGGCTTCCTGCGTGATCCCCACGGCGGCGTGACGGCGGCCCAGGAGCTTTGCCGCTACGCCACCGAACGGGGCGTGCGCATCCTGCCGGGCATCGCCATCGGCTCCTACGGCGGCGTCTACTGGGAGGGCGACCACCGCTACAACCTGGCCACCTGGCTGCGCGACAACCCGCAGCACGCGGCCACGCTGGAGAAGGGCGTGGGCTTCCAGATCGAGGACCTCGCCTTCCCGCTCAACTTCCCCAAGTCGGACTACACGCTCAGCGCCTGTCCCTCCGCGCCCGAGACCATGGCCTGGATGGAGGAGGGCGTGGCCTGGCTAGCGGAGAC
>CAYZDQ010000005.1:0-3044 GCA_964476955.1 uncultured Anaerolineaceae bacterium | reverse complement strand
ACATCGGCGGCATCAACATCGAGGCCGGCGATTATGGCGTCTGCGGCTGCGACCGCTGCATCGCGCGACGGGCCAACGAGGCCGAGGCCGCCCGCCGCGTGGACGACTTCGGCGACTCCTGGTCCCACACCGACATGGCCGACAACTTCCCGCGCCTCTATCGCACGGCCAAGGCGGTCAAGCCCGATCTGTGGCTCTACAGCGAGATCCAGTGGGACAACCTGCTCGACCCGGTCGCGCACGAGGCCCAGCGCCGGCTGCCGCACGGCGGCATCTACCAGCACACCACCAACCGCACCTACTGGAGCCGCATCAAGGCAGAGCTCACGCCCGACTACATCGAGTCACTGCCCATGCAGCCGAACGTGCTGCGCTGCCAGTTCGCCTGCCAATGGAACGGCGACGAACGCAGCGAGCGCTATGCCCTCAATGCCCGCGTCTTCGCCGACCAGGCGCGGCTGTGTGGCCAGACGGGCATGCACGGGCTGACCGTGTGGGGCGAGCCTTCGCCGTACCACGCCACGGTCGAGCTCTCGTACCTCGCTTTCGCTCGCTTCAGCTGGGACCCGAGCCTGACCTGGGAGCGCTTCATGGCCCGCGATGCAGCCCCGCTGCTGGGTGGCGTGGATGCCGCCGAGGCCTTCGTGGCCATCGCCGAGGAGCTCGACGGAGCCCAGTCACTGCCGCTCGAACGACTGCACGCTCTGCGCGAGAGGGCCATGGCCCACCGTGCCCCCGACGAAGCCGGCCGACGCTGGCTCTCGCTGGAGGACCAGATCGGCCGCCGCATCTACATGGGCGCGTAGCCGGCCGGCGACAGCTCGCTCGCGCCCGAAGCGCCGCCGAATCGGGACCGATCCACACGAGCCCCGTCGTACCCGGGTGAAAAGAATCGTGTCACCGGAGCCTCGTATGGGTGGATACTGCCTCTTGCAGCATCCGGGGAGAGCAGAGGGTGCAGCGCGAACTCGTGATCAAGGCACAGCACGGCGACGCCGAGGCGTTCGGTGCCCTGGCGAAGGGGGCGATCGACCGGCTCCACGGCGTGGCCTACCGCATCCTGCGTGACGGCGACCAGGCGGACGACGCTACTCAGCAGGCGCTGATGTCGGCCTGGGATCACCTGTCGGGTCTGCGCGACCCCGACCGTTTCGACGCGTGGACGTACCGACTCGTGGTGCGCGCTGCGTACAAGGAAGCGCGCCGGACACAGTCGCAGCACGACCGAGTGCGCTGGGTGCCGTCCGACGGCGGCAGCGGCACGAAGATGCCTGACACGATCGCCGATCGCGATGAGCTCGAGCAGGCCTTCAAGGCCCTGACTCCGGAGCACCGCGCCGTCCTGGCGCTCCGCTACTACAGCGACCTGCCGTTGGCCGAGATCGCGGAGATCCTCGACGTCCCGGTCGGGACGGTCGGCTCCCGTCTCCATCACGCCATCCGGCGGCTGCGTGCCGTGCTCCAACAGGAGCGGCGCGACGAGCCCGTCGTGGAGCACGCCTTGTCATGAACGATCGCGACCTCGGCCAGTCCCTCGGCGAATGGATGCACGACAGTCGGTCCAGCGCCTCGCCTTGGGTCCTTGACAGCGTCATCGAGCACGCCCGGCTGCACACCAACCAGCCGTGGTGGCAACGCGCGCTCGACCGCGCCATGCACGCCCTCACCGTCAGCCAACCTGCCGATGCGCAGCCTCGCTGGGGACGCATGCTGGCCGTTTCGGCCACCGTCGTCCTGGCCTTCGTCGTGACCGCCGTCCTGCTCGTGCCCGGCATCGCACCGGAGCCCCAGCACGACCCGGCATTCGTGCCCATCTCGACAGCGTCCGCGACACCGGCGCCATCGCTTTCGGCCCGGCCCCCGGCTGATGAGGGGTTCCCGTCCGACGGCGGCCTCACCGGCAGCGTCTGGCTGCGAAAGGGTGAGGGCGAGTGCGACAGCTACGTCACGCTGCACCCGGACGGCACCGTCGTGCAGGTCGCGAAGAGCGGGCGCCGGCCGGTCGGCATCGGCACCTGGCAGCCCACTGGAGATAGCTCCCTGACCAGCCTGGTGGCCTGGCCGGATGCCGACCCGGTCAACCACTTGCGACCCGGCTTCAGCACCCACCGCGCCGAGTGGATCCTCGACGAGGACGGCTCGGCCGCGACGCTGACCTGGACGGCCAGGCTGCAGCCTGCCGACGGGTCCACCGTGCCCGACGTCAGCGGGTCCTCGACCCTGGTCCGGCTGCAACGCCAACCGCTGCCGCCGGAGGCGGCCTACCCGTCCCCGGCCGAGCCCGACTGGAAGCTGGCCGTGGGACCCATGGTCCAGGGGTCCGGTTCGGGCGACGTGGCTGCCATCACGGAGCGGTGCGATGGGACCTCGCCGGAGTACCTGGTCATGCACGGTGACGGGACCGCCTTCATGGCCAGTGTCATGCTGGACAACGGCCCGGGGCTGTGGGTGCCGACCGGACCTGACACCAGGGGCCTGAGCTCGTGGTTCGGCCTGAACCCTGCTCACGCGCTGGACAACTGGCCGGTGGCCCAGCTGGCCGGCACCGGCATCCTCGACATGTCCGAGGGCTCCAGCGAGGAGTTCTACCGCCGGTACGTGGCCAAGACCCGCAGCATCGAGCCCATGGATGAGCCGCTGCCCGAAGTGGATCCGGCGCTCTGGCCCACCACCGGCATGGTCTGGCTGCAGGCCACAGACTCCGGCACCGCCATCACGGCCTATCTCACCGACGGGACGGCCGTCGTCCGGGACCCGCGCTATGGCACCGGTGCCGGCTACTGGCAGCCGCTCGACGCCGACACCTTCGCCACCTGGGTCGCCTTCTCGACGCACCCAGACCACGACCACCACCTCTGGTCCGAGGCCACGACCGGCCCCGACGGGGAGACGCTCATGATCAGCTACAAGCACCAGGACAAGTTCAGCGGGTCGGTCGAGACCGGCCGCGCCACCGCCACAAGGCTGCGTATCGAGCCGTAGCCGACCCCGACCCAGACCGGGACCGCGGCCCGGCAGCAGGTCACATCGCTCGAGCTCCGAAC
>CAYZDQ010000004.1:10409-17932 GCA_964476955.1 uncultured Anaerolineaceae bacterium | reverse complement strand
CCGTTGCGGAGGACCGTGACACGGTCGCAGATCTCGGAGATCTCGGAGAGGTAGTGGGAGATGTAGATGATGGAGAAGCCCTGCTCGCGCAGGTTGCGGATGACCTCGAAGAGCCGCTCCACCTCGCGCCGCGCCAGGGGCGCCGTGGGCTCGTCGAAGGCGACGATGCTGGGCCGTGTGCGGAGCGCCTTGGCGATCTGCACGAGCTGTCGCTCGGCGACCGAGAGGTCACGGATAAGCCGGTTGCCCGGCAGGTCGACCCCGAGGGTCTCGGAGATGAGCTGGCTGGCCTCACGCTCCATGCCCCGGTTGTCCACGAACGGCAGCCACTTCCCGAGGGTCGTCTCCTGGCCCATGAAGACCGTCTGGGCCACCGTGAACTCCGGCACCAGGTGCTGCTCCTGGTGGATGAACTGGATGCCCATGTCCTCGACGATGTGGGGCGTCAGGTGCCCGCACTCGGTGCCATGGACGAAGACGTCTCCAACATCGCGCTGGTAGACGCCCGCGATGATCTTGATGAGGGTCGACTTGCCAGCACCGTTCTCGCCCACGAGACCGTGCACCTCGCCAGGAGCGACGGCGAAGTCGACATCATCGAGGGCGAGGACGCCGGGGAACTCCTTGCGGATGCCTCGGAGCTGCAGAGCATCCGGTGTGCTGGTCATCTGGTCACACGCGCAGTGGGGTGTCGCGCCGGCCGAAGGGGTCGGCCGGCGCGCTGATACGAAAGGGTCCTACTCGATCTGGCCTAACATCTGACGGACCTCGTTGACGTTGTCCGGCAGGGTCAGGAAGGCCGGCACGAGGGTCGTGCCAGGCATGTCGTCGCCAGCGAAGTGCCTGGCCACATTCACGCCGCTGATGCGACCGATGAGGCCCGGCTGCTGGGAGGCGATGGCCTTGATGGCCTGCCCTGGCTGCGCCATGACCTCGAGCACGGTGGGGTCACCATCGACGCCGTAGAAGCCGACGTCGTCCTGGCGGCCAGCGTCGACGATGGCAAGGTTGGAGCCCAGGCCGGGGATGTCCCAGCAGGCCCAGACCGCCGACATCTCACCTTCGGGGTACTTCTGCAGCAGGTCCTGGATCTTCTTGCGGGCGTCCTCCTGCGTGTTGGGGATGACGTCCTGGAGCTCGGGCTCGAGGATCTGGACATCGGGGTACATCTCGAGCACGGCCGTGAGCGCGTCGTAGCGCAACGCGCAGACGTGGATGCCGTAGAAGCCGTTGAAGACGGCGATGTTGCCGGCTTCACCGATGTCGGCGACCAACTGCTCGGCCAGCTCGGTCCCGAGCGCGGTGTTGTCGGATGTCGCGTTGTTGATCACGAACTCCGACGCGGTGTCGACCGCGAAGAGGGGGATGCCCGCTTCGCTAATCTTCTGGAAGACCGGATCGATGACGGTCGCGGTACCCAGGATGTTGACGATGGAGTCAGGCGACTGCGCCAGCAGGTTCTCCAGCCCGGCGACGTGCTTCTGGTCGTCGCGTCCCGCGTCCACGGTCACGACCTCGGCGCCGAGTTCCTCGAGCTGCGACACCAGGTTGTTGAAGGCGGCGCGATCCCAGTAGTGATCGGTTCCGATGACCGCGACACCGACGGTCTTGCCGTCGAGGCTGAGCCCCTCGGCCATGACTTCGCCGACCTGTTCCACGTCGTCCTGGGCCAGGATCGGGGTAGCGGTGGCGCTCGCCACGAGGGTGAGTGAGGCGAAGGCGATGAGCCCACGCCGGAAGTTCACGTGCATGTCTCTCCTCAGCGATACGTAAGACGGTCAGGCCCGGTATGGGCGCGACAGAGGTCCTCCCAGATGCCCCTCCTCCTCGCCACCGGTGTGGCGATCCGCTGCACTCCATGTGCCGTCTGCGCGGGCTGCGCGGAGTATTCCTGCCAGCGTGCAGCGGTACATATGTTCACGATGCGTACCGTTGTCCACTGTGTGTGGTACGCAGTCTCGCGGTGCCCGCGGGCAGTGTCAAGCCCCAAATCCATCGACCGTCCGGCACCATCGGGCGGGCCGGCGATGCGCTGGCCTCAAGCGACGCCGGCGTCCCCATCGGGCGTCGCGGCACGTTCGACGAAGCTCGGGGCTCCATGTCCGCGGGGCATCGGAGCGTCACGGGCGGGCTCAACCTCCACCAGCGTCAGCTGGCCGGTGCATGCCTGAGCCAGCGGAGAGGTGCCTCGGTCGCGCGTCAGCGTGTTGGGATTGCCGGCCAGGCAGGTCGGCGGATCCGCGGCATCGAGTGGGTCGAACCAGGCGCCCGTGGGCAGCTGCACGCAGCCGCTCCGCAGCGCCGCATCGAGGGACGCAGACGCCAGGCAGGCACCACGGTCGTTGAAGATGCGAACCACGTCGCCCTCGCCGATGCCTCGCGTGCGAGCGTCGACGGGGTTGAGGCGCAGGCGCTCTCGGCCGTGGCGTTTGCGAGCCTGGCTGGCAGCGCCGAAGTCGAGCTGACTGTGGAGTCGCCCGGCGGGCTGGTTGGCGATCAGCTGCAGCGGGTATGCTGCCGCACCCTCGGCGCCCAGCCACTCGTCGGGCGGTATCCACATGGGGTGGCCCGGACAGTCGGGATAGCCGAAGCCGGCGATGGTCTGGGAGCAGATCTCGATGCGACCGCTGGGCGTGCGCAACGGGTGGGCCTCGGGATCGGCGCGGAACCGGCACAGCCAGCCGCCGACATCATCACGCACGGGCAGCCGCAGCTCGCCCGCCTCCCAGAAGGCCTCGAAGCTGGGCGCCTCGGTCCCGGCCGCCTCGAGTCGCTCCGCCAGACCCTCGTAGACATGGCGCAGCCAGCCGTGCGCATCGCGGCCCTGCGTGAACGCGTCCCCCTGTCCCAGGCGGTCGGCGAGGGCAGCGAAGATGGAGAAGTCGTCGCGCGCCTCCCCTCGCGGCGATGACACCCGATGCATGGCGATGACGCCGGGATCGTTGCGCGAGGCGCCGATGTCGTCGCGCTCGAGGGTGATGGTCGTGGGCAGCACGATGTCGGCGTGGCGTGCGGTCGCGGTCCAGTAGGGCTCGTGCACGATGACCTTCTCGGGTCGCGCGAAAGCGCGGCGCAACCGCCCCAGGTCCTGGTGGTGATGGAAGGGGTTGCCCCCGGCCCAGTAGACCAGGCGGATGTCCGGATAGCTGAGTCGCTGCCCGTCGTAGTCGAAGGGCTCGCGGGGCTGCAGCAGCATGTCCGCGACGCGGGCCACGGGGATGAAGGCCGCGATGGGGTTGCGGCCCTGCGGGAACGAGGGGATGGTCACCGCCAGCGGCGGCTGGCCGATGTTGGCGAAGATGCCCAGGGCATAGGCGAAGCCGGCTCCAGGCCGGCCGATACCGCCGAGCATGGCCGCGAGCGTGATGGCCATCCAGACCGGCTGTTCGCCGTGCTCGGCGCGCTGCAGACCGTGAGCCACCGAGATGAGCGTGGGTCCGGCGGCCATGCGTCGGGCCAGTGCTCGGATGGCGTCCTCGTCAACGCCGCTGATGGACGCCGCCCAGGCGGCGTCCTTGGGCTGGCCATCGTCGAGCCCCAGCAGGTAGCGCTCGAAGACCGGGTAGCCGCTGGTCCAGCGCTCCAGGAAGGGCCGGTCGTGCAGGTCTTCGACCACGAGCGTGTGCGCCAGGCCGAGCATGAGCGCGACATCGGTCAGAGGCCGAGGGGCCAGCCAGGTGGCGTCCAGGTCCGCCGACAGATCGTCGCGCAGGGGGCTGATGAGCACGAACTCGACGCCGGCCTCGTGGGCGGCTCGCAGCGAGGGCCCGGCGTGATGCCGTGATGGCCCGCCGGAATGAACGTAGCGGGTGCGCTCGGGCATGCCGCCGAAGGCCACCACCAGGCGGCCGTGGTCGACGAGGTCCGGCCAGGCGATGCTGTCACCGACGAGTTGCTCGTAGGAGGCCAGGACGCGCGGCAGGATGACCTCGGCAGCCCCGGCGCTGTAGGTGTTGACGGAGCGGACATAGCCACCCAGCACGTTGAGGAAGCGGTGGATCTGACTCTGCGCGTGGTGCACTCGTCCGGCACTGCTCCAGCCGTATGAGCCGCCGAAGACGGCCTCCGGTCCATGCTCCCCGTAGACGCGCTCGAGCTCGGCCGCGACGCGGTCGAGCGCCTCATCCCAGGGCAGGCGCACGAAACTGTCGCTACCCCGGTCTCGATCCGGGCCCGGCCCACGCTCCAGCCAGCCGCGCCGGAAGGCGGGTGCGATGACGCGGGCATCGGTATCGACGGCGGACGGGAGGTTGGCCAGCAGGGGCGCCGGATCCGGGTCATCGGGATGGGCCCGCACGTGCAATCGCCCTCCCTCGATCCTGGCCAGGAAGGCACCCCAGTGCGAGGAGTGTGGATGCTCGCCGATGTCGCGCTTCAAGCGGTCTCTCCTCCGTCTGCCGAGGAGGCACCATGCCGTCCCGGGGCCGCTAGCGTCAAGGGCAGTGTGCTGAACAATGGTCCACTTGACGAACTGATGTACGCTGGCACCGGAGCCCTGGCCGGGGGCTGCCCAGCTGTACCGGACGAGGAGGCACGAACGACCCCATGACCACCGCCGAGAAGGACACCTGGGTCGACGATGTCGCCGAGGTGGCCAAGCGGATCCGCCTCCGAGTCCTCGAGCATGTGCTCAGGAACCAGGGCGGCTACCTCAGCCAGGCCTGCTCGTCGGCCGAGCTCTTCGCCACGCTGTACCTGCGGGTGATGGACCTGGGGCCCAGCACCGCACCGATGATGCCGCCGAGCTACCAGGGCGTGCCCGGGCCCGACAACCCCGACTACCCCCGCGGCGGTGCCTACAACGGCGGCATCCGCCCCGACAAGGACCAGCTCGTCTTCTCGCCGGCCCACTACGCACTCATCCTGTACGCGACGCTCATCGAGGTCGGACGGCTGGCGCCAGAGGCGCTCGAGCAGTTCAACCTCGACGGCAGCACCGTGGAGATGATCGGCCACGAGCACTCACCGGGCGTGGACACCACCACCGGATCGCTGGCGCAGGGCATCAGCCAGGCCGGCGGTTTCGCCCTGGCCCGCAAGTTGCGTGACGAGGGCGGACGCGTCTGGGTCCTGATGTCGGACGGCGAGTTCCAGGAAGGTGAGGTCTGGGAAGCCCTCGCGGCGATGGCCTTCTACAAGTTGGACAACGTGGGCATCTACGTCGACGTCAACCAGCAGCAGTGCGATGGTGAGCTGGCCGCGACGATGCTGACCGACCCGCTGCCGCAGCGCCTGGAGGCCTTCGGGGCGCGAGCGATCCCGGTGGACGGACACGACATCGAGGCGCTCGCGGGAGCTGGCACCCGGGTCCGCGACGGGCGGCCGCTCGTGGTGCTGGCCAACACCGACCCCACCCGCTGCATGAACCTGCTCGAACGTCGCCGCCCCAAGTTGCACTACGTGCGCTTCGCGTCCGCCGAAGAACGCGCCGAATACGAAGAGCTCTACGAGACCTTGAAGGGGACCACCGAGTGGACATCGTAAGCGGCCCGCACGCGCGCAACTTCCTGGCCTGGTCGGCGGACAAGCCGGAGGTCCTCGTCCTCTCGGCCGATCTCACCAACTCCTGTGAGGTCGGGGAGTGGAGCAAGACCTACCCTGACCGCTTCTTCTCGTTCGGTCTCGCCGAACAGAACATGATGGGCTTCGCCGCCGGGCTGGCGCGGCGGGGCTTCTACCCCTTCCTGCATACCTTCGCGGTCTTCCTCTACCGACGACCATATGACCAGCTGGCGATGTCGGTGGCCTATCCCAACCTGCCGGTGCGCCTAATCGGGTTCCTGCCCGGCATCATCTCGCCCGGTGGCGCCTCGCACCAGGCCATCGAGGACGTGGCCATCCTGCGGGCCACGCCGAACATGACCGTGGTGGACATGGGTGACGCCACCGACGTGGAGACCTGCCTCGACGAGATCCAGGCCGTGAACGGGCCCGTCTACGTACGCATGCTGCGCGGCGAGGTGCCGCGACTGTTCGACGCCGCCGAGCCGTTCGTGCTGAACCAGGCGCGCCTGCTCTCACATGGCTCGGACCTGACCATCCTCTCGTCGGGCATCTGCACCGAGGAGGCCATGCGCGCCACGAGCGTCTTGCGCGACCGCGGAATCTCCATGACCCACCTTCACGTCTCGACCCTGAAACCGTTCACTGACCCGCAGGTCACGCAGGCCATCGCCGAAGCGAAGCAGGGCGTCATCACCATGGAGAACCATTCCATCGTGGGTGGGCTGGGGTCGGCCACGGCAGAGCTCATGGCCGAGAGCGGCGCGGGCAAGCCGCTCCTGCGCATCGGCATCCAGGACCGCTACTCGCACGGCGCCACACGGCACACGCTGATGCGCGAGAACCAGCTCGACGCGCTCTCGCTGGTGCGCGGCGTGGAGCGGCTGGTGGCTGCTGATCTGGGTATCGGCGAGGACGACCTCGCAGACGTGCGCATCGAGGCCGTCCACAGCGCAGCCAAGGCCGAGGCGCTTTGATGGCCTTGCCGGGGGTGATGCGCGCGGCGGTCTACTACACCAACCGCGATGTCCGGGTCGAGGAGCGGCCGGTCCCCGAGATCGGGCCCGGCGAGGTGCTCGTCAAGACCGAGGCCTGCGGCCTCTGTGGCAGCGAGACCATGGAGTGGTACCAGGCGCCGCGGGCGCCGCGCATCCTCGGTCACGAGCCGGCCGGCGTCATCGTCCAGGTCGGTGAGGGCGTGAGCGGCTTCGCGCCAGGCGACCGCGTCTACGTCCACCATCACGTGCCCTGCCACGACTGCCGCCATTGCCACCGGGGCTCACACACCTACTGCGAGCGCTACGCGGCCTCGGGCCTCGACCCGGGTGGCTTCGCCGAGTACTTCCGTGTGCCGGCGGAGAACGTGCCCGAGATGCTGCAGCTGCCGGAGAACGTCTCCTTCGAGCACGCCTCCATCATCGAGCCCATGTCCGACTGCCTCTACGGCATGCACAAGCTGCGCGTGTTGAGCGGTGACACCATTGCCATCGTGGGCGTCGGCTTCATGGGGCTCTGCTTCGTGCAGCTGGCCCGGCTGTGGCCGTTCGCGCGCATCGTGGCCCTCGACTTCAGCGACTGGCGGCTCGAGCGGGCCCGCGAGATGGGGGCTACGCACGTCATCAACCCGGAGCGCGTCGATGCGGCCGAGGCGCTGCGCGAGGTCAACGCCGGCCGCCTCGCCGACACGGTCGTCTCGACGGCTCCATCAGTAAGGGCATGGGAGGCGGCCCTGGCGCTGGTGGGCACCGGTGGCACCCTGCACGTGAGCGTGCCGCCACACCCGGTTGAGCGCGCCGAGGTCGACCCCAACCACCTCTACTTCACGGGCATCACCATCAACAACGGCTACTCCTCGACCGGGGCCGAGACCAGCGCGGTGCTCGAGTTGATGGCATCCGGGCGCGTCGATGCCGGCTCGCTCATCACGCACCGCTTCGGCTTCGACGGCACCGCTGAAGGCATCGACCTGATCGTGAAGGCCGACGAGTCCATCAAGAGCGTCATCGTCCCGTCGCTGACGC
>CAYZDQ010000004.1:0-10399 GCA_964476955.1 uncultured Anaerolineaceae bacterium | reverse complement strand
GAGGAAGTCTGCGCCATGAACCAGGAGCTGCCCGAGCAGGGCCTGGTGGTATGGACCGGTGGCAACGTCAGCGCCATCGTGCGCGAGGCCGGCCACGTCATCATCAAGCCCAGCGGCCTGCGCTTCCGCGAGCTGACGCCCGAGTCGATGGTCGTGACCGACCTCGAGGGCAACGTCGTCGAAGGCGATCTCAAGCCCTCGGTCGACCTGGGCATCCACAACTACGTCTACCGGCACCGATCGGACATCGGCGGTATCACCCACACCCACTCGCCCTACTCCACGGCCTTCGCCCTCCTGGGCCAGCCCCTGCCGGCGGCGCTCACGCCCTTCAGCCACATCGTCGGCCGGGCCATCCCCTGCACCGAGTACGTCAAGCCGGCCCACGATGAGACCGGAGAGGCCATCGTGCGGGTCGGCGGAGACAGCCTGGCGGTCCTCGTGAACCGCCACGGCCCCTTCACCTTCGGCGCCTCGGCCACCGACTCGGTCAAGGTCGCGGTGTACATGGAAGAGGCGGCACGCACGATCTTCTACGCCAGGGCCATGGGCGGCGAGGTGACCGACCTGCCCCAGGAGGAGCTGGACCGCGCCTTCGGCTGGTACCACAAGAACTACGGGCAGGACCCGCACTGATGCGGGTGCGCGTCCTGTCGTCGGGCCGCCTGCCAGAGCGCTGGGTCCGCCGCTTCAGCGACGCCTACGATTTCGTCCACTACGAGTGGGACGAGTCGCAGCCACCGGCCGACGAGGACGAGCTGGTGGCCCGCGTCGCCGGCTACGGGGTCTTCGTCACGGAGGAAGACGAAGTCACGCGTGAGGTCATCGCCCGCTCGCCCGACCTGGCGGTGGTCATCGACACACGCGCGGCGCCGGTCAACATCGACGTGTCGGCCGCCACCGAGCACGGTGTGGTCGTCATCAACACGCCAGGCCGCAACGCCGATGCCGTCGGCGACCTGACCGTGATGATGATGGTGATGGTGGCGCGCAACGTGTGGCCGGCGATGGTGGCCCTGCGCGATGGGAGCTGGGTGAAGCGAGGCCTGCTACCAAGCTACCTCGCTCACCAGGGCCACGAGTTGCGCGACAAGACCGTGGGCCTCGTCGGACTCGGAGCCACGGGCCTGACCACGGCGCGGCGCCTCAGTGGCTACGGCGCCCGCCTCATCGCCCACGACCCCTATGTCGATGGCCGTGTCGCGGCCGACGTCGACGCCAAGCTGGTGGCGCTGGATGAGCTCCTGGAAGCGGCTGACTTCGTCTCGCTGCACGTGCCGCTGTCGCCTGCCACGAAGGGCATGATCGGAGCGCGCGAGCTGGGCCTGCTCAAGCCCACGGCCTGCCTCATCAACAGTGCTCGCGCCGCGCTGGTCGACCCCGATGCCCTGATCGAGACGATGCGCGAGGGACGCATCGCCGGCGCCGCACTCGACGTCTACACGCGGGAGCCGCTGCCGACCGACGACCCCCTGCTCTCGCTGCCCAACATGGTGCTGATACCGCACCTCGGCGGCGCGACCTTCGAAGTCACCGATCACCAGTCGCGGATCGCCTGGGAGTCGCTGGAGGCCTTCCTCGAGGGCGACCCCGTGAACGTCGTGAACCCCGAGGCCATCGAGCCGGCGCGCGCCCGGCTCCTGGGCGAGTCAGCGCCGGCCTGAGGCCCTCAGCGGAGCGGCCGCCGGTCGCAGCGCATCACGCCCGGGCTGCGGTGCAAGCTCGTAGAAGCGGCTCCGGAGCCGGACCTCGCCGACGGCCAGCACGAACATGCCCACGACGAGGAAGGGGCCAGCGACGAAGGGGGCGCCGATGGCGAGCGCGAAGAGACCCGTGGCGGCGGCGATCGTGCCGATGAGGAGCCAACGGGTGGCGACCCGATCCGGCTCGGGCTCACCTCGCACGAGCAGCGCACCCGGCCGCGACCCCGGGGTCGGACGGGTGCGAACGTGGACCATCGCCTCGAGCCCGAGGCCCAGCGCCAGGAGCACGGCCAGCCAGGCCATCGCCGCGCCGACCTGATCGTCCGCCGATGTCGCGAGGGCCACCAGGATGGCGGCTACGATCGCACCGAGCCTGAGCGTCGCACCTGCGAATCGTGCACCTGTCGTGGGCGTGTCCCACTCGGGGATAGTGCGCACCGAGTAGAGCCGCACCATCGCAAGTATCAGGAAGGCCCCGCCAGCGACAGCCAGGACCGCGATGAGCGTCCGTAGCCCCTCTGTCGTCTCCGGGTCTGCGAGCAGGGCCACGACCGCCCCGAGCGCCAGCAGGCCACCCATGAGCCCCAGGCCGATGACCTCGCGGCTGAGCCACGATCGGTTCCAGTTGCGCACGGCGTTGGGCGCGTTCGCGGGTGCGCCCAGGTGCAGTGTGGAGACGATGACCGCGACCAGCAGCAGCAGGCCGACCAGTGTGAACGAGATCGGTCCGAGGACCTCGCTCGAACCAAGCAGGGCGACGCCTACGAGCCCGACCAGGGCCCCGCAGGCAGCCTGCACCAGCAGCGTGAATGCGACCAGCGAGCGCTCGCCCATCAGGTCTCCTCGTAGTTGGCGACACGGGCGCCGTCGGCCAGGCGGGCCGCGTCCCGATGCGGCGTCACCAGCAATCCGGGTGCGGTCAGCGCCGGGTCGGGCAGGGGGTGGATGCCCTCGGCCCCGTCGGCGGCTGCCGGGTGCTGCCGGCCGAGCTCGGCTCGGGCGCCCACCGAGAGCGCACGCATGGGGCAGGCGGCGACGCAGGACGGTGAGCGACCGGCCTCGAGGTCCTCGACACAAAGCGTGCACTTGGTCATGACCCCGCTGACCGCGTCGAACTGGGGTGCCCCGTAGGGGCAGGCCCAGGCGCAGTAGCGGCAGCCGGTGCAGCGATCAGGATCGATGAGCACGACCCCGTCCTCGCGTCGCTCGATGGCCGCGGCGGGGCAGACCTCGGCACAGACCGGGCGCTCACAGTGGTTGCAGGCGAGCGAGAGGTGGTAGGCGCCGACATCGTGCCGCCAGGCCTCTCCGTCCTGCTCCCACGAGCCGCCGCTGACCTCGTAGACGCGCCGCCAGAGCACGCCCTCGGGCAACCCGTTGCGATCCTTGCAGGCGACCTGGCAGGCCTTGCAGCCAGTGCAGGCAGAGGCATCGAAGTGGAACGCGAACGGCTCCTCGGCGACAGGGTTCACGGGTGGTTTCGCGGGGCGCGGTGAGAGACGCTCGCGGGCCGAGCCCGCAGCCACCTGCGAGGGCCCCTGCTCGCGGGCGACCTCGACCATGGCCGTGTGCTGTGCGTTGCCGAAGGCGAACGGCGTGGCTCGCTCGGAAGTCAGCACGTTGACATTGCCGCGCCGGTCCACGCCCTCGCGGTCGGGGCTCCACCAGGCGCCCTGGGGCACGTCGATGACGCCGGGCATGAGCCGCTCGGTCAGGCGACACGGCAGTGCCAGCGCACCCCGCTCGTTCCAGACCCGCACCAGGTCGCCGTCGTTGATGCCGCGCGCCTCTGCGTCGAGCCGGTTGATGGCCACCCGTTGCGGGAAGGCCTCCTCGAGCCAGTCGTTGTTGTCGTGCGTGGAGTGGACGCGCCGCAGCGAGTGGTGCCCGATGACCGAGAGGGGGAAGCGCCTGGCTTCCGGTCCCAGGGGGCTCTCCCACTCCTGGATGAACTTCGGCACCGCCGGCACGTCGTCGGGCTGACCCAGATCGTACAACTGGCGTGAGAAGATCTCGATCTTGCCCGAGGGTGTGTCGAGGGGGTGAGCCTCAGGGTCGGCCCGGAATTCGCTGAAGGCGACCGCGGGCCGGGTGATGGGTCGACCCCAGGTCCCCGCGTTCTGTTCCAGGAGTTCATCGAGCGATGGCATCTCCGGGAAGCGCTCCTCGCGCACGCGGTCGAGTGCCCATGCGGCCCAGGTGCGCTCGTCGCGGCCCTCCGTGAAGGCCTCGCCGATGCCCAGGCGCTCAGCGATGCCGGCGCAGATGGCGTAGTCGCTGCGAGCCTCACCCGGCGGATCCACGAGCTTGGGCTGGAGGATGACGTCCTCCATCGACTTCCAGCCATCCTCGAAGCCCCACGTCTCGAACTGCGTGCACGCGGGCAGGACGATGTCGGCGAACCTGGCCGTCGTCGTAAGGAAGTTGTCCTGGACCGCGATGAACTCGACGAGGGCCTCATCCCGCAGCATCTCCGCGGTGCGGTTCAGGTTGCCGTGCTGGTTGGCCAGGACGTTGGAAGCCACCGCGTAGACGAGCTTGATGTCCGACGACAGCCGGTCGGCGCCGACGAGCCCGTCGTCGGAGCCCAGCTCCGTGCCGCGGATGATGGCCTCGGTCCACAGGTACGTGGGGATCCGCGCGCTGACCGGGTTGTCCCCCCGGGGGAAGACGGTACCCCTGGCGCCACCGCGCGGGACGGGCTTGGCGGTGCCACTGGCCCAACCGCCGGAGACGCCGACATTGCCGGTGAGGACCGCCAGCACGCAGCCGGCACGCACGACCTGCTCGCCGTAGGCGCGTCGCTGCATGCCGTAGCCCTGGTAGAGGACGCCCGGCCGGATGGTGGCGTACTCGTACGCGATGCGAGCGATGGTGTCGGCCGGGACGCCGCAGATGGCCTCGGCCCAGCGTGGTGTCTTGTCCACACCGTCCCGCACGCCCAGGATGTAGTCGCGGTAGCTCTCCTCGGCGTCGAGGCCGGGCGGCATCTGGCTGGCGTCGAAGCCGACGCAGTGGCTGCGCACGAACTCGGCGTCGTAGAGGCCATCGGTGATCATCACATGGGCCATCGCCGACATCATGGCCGCGTCCGTGCCGGGCCTGATGGGCACCCACTCGTCAGCCAGGCTGGCCGAGAGGCTCATGCGGGGATCGACGCAGACGACGCGGGCGCCGCGGTCACGGGCGAGCTTCACGAAGTAGTCGCTGTTGGTCTCGTCGCGCATCTCGGCGGGGTTCCAGCCCCACATCAGGATGTAGCGCGCGTTGAGCCAGTCCTGCCGCTCGTTGCCGGTGACGTTGGTGCCGTAGACGGTCGGGGTGGCAGCCTTGATGGCGGCCATGGAGTAGTCGTTGTAGAAGCCCAGGCAGCCGCCCGAGAGGTTCATCAGGCGCCGGGCCACATGCGACCCGTTCAGCTGGTTGTAGCTGCCGGTGCCGTAGGGCACGAAGAGCGCGCCGCTGCCGTAGGTCGCGCGCACCCGCTCGATGGCGCTCGCGACCGTGTCGAGGGCCTCGTCCCAGCTGATGCGCTCGAAGCGGCCCTCGCCACGCGCGCCGGCCCGACGCAGGGGGTAGAGCAGCCGGTCGGGATGATACTGGCGGCGCAGGTAGGCACGACCGCGGGCACAGGCCCGCAATTGGGGCGAGGCCAGGTCATCGGGCCGATCATCGGCCTCGAGACGGGTGATGACGCCGTCCTCTACGCGCGCGAGCAGCAGGCACCGGCCGCCGCAGTTGTGCGCAGGGCAGCCGACCCGGACCCACTGCCCCTCCCCGTCCGGCGAGACAGCCGCGCGCGCGGTCGGGTCGCCGGGCAGTTCGGTCGGTCTCGCCATGGGCCTGGATCAGGGGCAGGTCAAGGAGTGGCCCCGGTGCTCCTCAGGCATGGTGGATGCGAGCCCACTCCTCGGCCGGGAAGGTGAGCTCGGTGTTGCCCAACTGCAGGCAGCGATAGGTATTCTGCGCGGCTTCCTCAAGGCTGAGCGAGCGACGGTAAGCCATGGCGATGGTGTCGCCCAGCGTGGAACAGCCGTGGTACTCGAGGATGATCACGTCGCAGTCGCGCGACGCCTCAGCAGCCCAGTCGCCCATCTCGTCGGAGCCATTGGGTGCGTAGGGGCAGCGGGCGACCTTCCTGAGGTAGTAGGCGTGGTCGAGCGTGATGAGGCGGATCTCATGGCCGAGCGCATCGAGCACCACCGCCATCTGCGGGTGCAGGTGGATGACGGAGTTGACGTCCGGCCGCATGCGGTACGTCCGCTGATGGAGCTTCCACTCGCTCGACGGCTGGGACCGCCCGCCCACGACGTTGCCGTCGAGGTCCATGATCGCGAAGGCGTCGGCGTCGAGGCGGTCGAGGTAGGTGCCGGTGCCGGTCACGACGAAGGTGTCCGATCCTGGATGGCGCGCGGACAGGTTGCCGCCGGAGGCCAGCACGAGGCCGCGCTCCACCGAGTCCCGGCCCGCCTGGGCGAGTTCGTCGATCAGGTCCTGGTAGTCATCCAGCACGTCGTGTCATCCCCCATCTCTGCGGCGATCATGGCTCGGTCCGGGCCGGTCGAGGCCGGCGTCACATGCTCCCCGGGCCGGCTCAGGCATACTCGATCAGCCATGCCGCGGTGTCCGAGTCGGTCACGAGGACGTTGTAGAGCCCACCACGAGCTGCGGCCTTGAGCGCTTCCCGCTTGGCGGGGCCGCCGGCCACGGCCACCCGCATGGGGATGGCGCGGTGCTCTGCGAGGGAGAGGGCGATGACGCGATCGTCGAGGGGCAGCGCGACGGCCTGACCGTCGCCGTCGAAGAAGCGCGAGGACATGTCGCCGACGACACCCTTCTTGCGTAGCGACTCGATGCCACCCTTCGAGAGTGCCCCCACGTGCGCGAGGTAGTTGTCTTCGACCGTGCCGATACCCGCGACCAGCAAGTCGGCACGTGCGGCCAGGGCGAACGTCTCGGCGATCTCGACCTCAGCCCGCAGGACGGCGGCGGTCTGTGCCGACCCGGCGAGCACGGGAGCCGGCAGATGGTGGGCACTGCAGCCGAACGCCCGCGCCATGGCCTCGCTGGTGTAGTGCGCCTTGGCGCCGCCGGTGCCACCGCTGCTGCCGGCCACGGGCACGAAGTCGGCGTCGACCGGCTTCTCGCTGCGAAGCGCCGGCAGGATGGCCGCGACGGTGCGACTCTGGTTGACGCCCACCACCAGCTTCGGTGCCAGCAGGGCGCGCAGGCCATGGGCACCACCGATGCCCAGTGAGTGGCGGAGCCGATCGGCATCCGACGAGGAAGGGATGACCCAGGCATCGCGGAGTCCGAGGAGCTTGACGAGGCTCGATTCGAGCTCGGCGAAGGCGCCGGTGTCGCCGTGGACCTTGATCTCGACGACACCCTGCCGACGAGCCTCAGTGAGCATGCGGGTCACCTTCACACGCGAGACGCCCAGCACGTCGGCGATCTCGGCGTGTGTCAGCCCATGCTCGTAGTAGAGTCGTGCCACGCGGGTCAGGACCGAGTCCGCCGTCATTGAACGATTGTACACGATGGGTACTATCGTTCAACGTTCGGGCGGCGGGTTCCCGGTGGTGGCGGGGTCCCCGCCCCACTGCCGACGGCCTGCATCACAGTCGCCCGAGCGGGTCGCCAGCGAGCCCATGAGGTAGCGGCGCTCACCGTCAGAGGCGGACTTCATGGAGCATACGTCCTGCGCTTCCAGGGCATCGTCGACGGGTGGCTGCCGGCGCGTTGGTGGTGCCTGGCGTGAAGACCGGCGGCCGAACGGTCGATGTCTCCATGCCCGGCGAGGTGGCCAGGCCCTACGTGCCCCGCCGGTCACGCGGACCCACCTTCTCACGAGTACACATGAGCATCTGCCAGACCCCGTCGGTATCCAGGTAGAGGTACGGATCGCGCCAGTCGTTCCGCTCGTACCAGCGGTCGTCCGAGCGCAGGATGAAGTCGGTGTCCTTCTCTCAGGTCACCAGGTCATCGCTGAAGGTGCGCAGCACGACCGGGTCAGGCTTGCCCTCAAGCGACCGAGACGCGGTCTCGCCCCGCGTGCTTGGCCACGTAGAGTGCCTCGTCTGCGGACTCGACCAGCTCTGACGCGGAGGCCACATCGTGCTCGGGGTACGACGCTGCGCCGATGCTGGCGGTCACCTTGATGCGCATCTCCCGGTCCGGCACTTCGGTCGCGGACACCGCCCGCCGCAGGCGTTCTGCAAGCTCGAGCAAGTCGGCCGCAGAGGCACCTGGGAGCACCGCCAGGAACTCCTCCCCTCCGTAGCGCACGAGGACGTCACCCTCACGCAGGACACGCCGCATGGATCCAGCCACCGCCCGCAGCACCCGGTCACCGGCGAGGTGCCCGAATGTGTCGTTGACGGCCTTGAAGTGGTCGAGGTCGACCATCAGGACCCCCAGTGGGCCTTCGATGCGCAGGGCGCGCCCGAACTCCTCCTGGAGTCGCACGAGCCCGAAGCGTCGGTTGTAGGCGTCGGTCAGGGAGTCGATCGCGGCGAGTCGCTCGAGGCGGTCGTGTGAGATGGCGTTGGTTAGGGCCAGCCCGAGGTCGACCTGGTAGTGCTTCAGGAGGACGCTGGTAGAAGGAACGAAGGGCTTGGCGGAGGCCAGCACCAGGGCACCGATGGGCACGTTCTTGAAGGTGAGCGGCACGACCACGACCTCGCGGGCCGCCTGCTCCAGAAGGACGCTATCGATGACTACGCTCTCGGCATCCACGTCCAATGAGCGGATGCTGTTCGAACGCAATGACTCAGCGACCTGCCCGTTGGCTGCGACCGCCTGCGTGTCGCGGATGCCCGTCGAGGAGAGGGCCTGCAGGCCGTCCTCGCGCTCGATCAGAAGTACGCCAGCCATGGCATCGGTGTCATCGAGGATGGTCGCGAGGGCCTCTTGCCCGAGAACCTCCAGGTCCAGATGGCTGCTCACCACCTGGCTGAACCGGCGTGTCGCCGCTTCCAGCTCATGGGATCTCGCGAGCGTGGCGATGAGCACGTTGAAGGCAGCTGCACTGGTACCGACCTCGTCATCGGAGTCCACCGGCAACGCACACTCCGTGGGGTCGCAGGAGCTCCAGTCACCGGTCCGCGTGCCCTGCACCAACTGGCGCTGGACCTGGTTCATGTGGAGCGCAAGACGCTCCAGGCGGGAGCCGACGATCAAGCGTGCCAGTGCGTAGTTCACGCCGCCGACGAGAAGACCGGACAGCAGCGCGGCGACCACGAACTCCGGCGTCAGGATGGCCATGACGGGCAGTCCCAGCCAGATGCAGAAGAACGGGAAGACCAGTCCCACGGCCACACCGAATGAGGTCATCCAGATGGCCAGGTCGGCGAAGACTCGGTTGGTCAGGCGGGGCATAGGCACCCTGAGGCTTGGGCTGGATAGGAGCGTTGGTCGGTTGGGTGCCGATATTCACGTTGGTGTGGGGTTCCGGGGCATCACCCAGATGTCCGGCCCCGGGACAGACCCCGATGTCCGGGGGGCGTCTCAGGCCTGGTCCAGTCCCATCTCCTCGCGGGTGGGAGGCTCGGCACCGGCGCGGGTGCAGTTGATGGCTGCGGCCTGGACCGCGAAGGTCACGGCCGCCTCGAGCAGATCGGCATCGGCCAGCTCGGTGCGGCCGAAACCGTGCTCCAGCCAGTAGGCCAGGAACGAGCCGCCGAAGGTATCGCCGGCGCCGACGGTGTCGGACACCTGCACCACCGGCACGGGCACGCTGACCTCGCCACCGGCGCAGAAGCCGCGGGCGACGTCGCCACCCTGGGTCACGAGCACGGCGCCCACGCCCTGTTCCAGTAGCAGCCGCGCCGTCGCCTCCGGTGTCTCCGCCAGGGCCAGGTACTCGAAGTCCTCGTCGCTGCCCTTGACCACGTCGGCGCGCTCGATGATCCGCTTCATGCGTGCCTGGTAGCGATCGATGTCCGGCGTGGCCGTGGGCCGGCAGTTGGGATCGACCATCACGAACGTCGACTCGGGCACCTCCGCCACCACCGCCGCGAGCGAGTCCGCGATGGGCTCCATGGCCAGGCCCAGCGTGCCCACGTGCAGCGCATCAGGCGGAGGCTGGAGGGCGCGACGCGCATCGGCCAGCTCCAGGCCGGGCACGGTCGTCTTCTCGATGTACCAGTGGTAGTGGGCCACACCGGCTTCGTCGATCTCCGCCAGCACCAGCGTGGTGGGGTCCGCGGTGTCGACCACCAGCGAAGTGCCGACGCCGTCCTCCTCCAGCTTGGAGCGCAACAGCTTCCCGAACCAGTCGTCGCTGACCCGGCCCATGAACTCCACGTCGCCACCCAGGCGCGCCAGGGCTCGCGCGGCGTTGTACTGGCCGCCACCAGCGGCCGGTTCGACCGAACCGTCCTGACCGATGATCAGATCGATCAGCGCTTCACCGGCGATGACCACCCGTGGTCGCGGCTCGCTCCACATCTACCAGCCCTCCCCTTTGAGATACTCGGCCATCGCTCGCGCGGCCTTCCCGCGGTGCGACAGCGCGTGCTTCTCGTCGCTGCGCATCTGGCCCACGGTGCGCCCGCCGGGCGCCTCCGCTTCCGGTTCGAAGATGGGGTCGTAGCCAAAGCCACCGGTGCCCCGTCGCTCGGTGGCGATACGGCCCTCGAACTGCCCGACGCGGAAGACGGGCATCGCGGCCGAGGACGCGATTCGCTACTCGC
>CAYZDQ010000003.1:18013-20536 GCA_964476955.1 uncultured Anaerolineaceae bacterium | reverse complement strand
CGACCTCCTGCAGCTCCGTCTTGGCCTCGTCCACGCCGGCCACGTCGCTGAAGGTGACGACCGTCTTGTTGCCCACGAACATACGGGCGCGGCTGCGTCCGAAGCTCATGGCCTGGTTGTTGCTGCCCTGCGCCTGGCGGAACATGAACCAGAGGAACACGCCGATGAGCAGGATGGGGAAGAGCATCGAGAGCAGCAGCCCGAAGAAGGCGTTGCCGTCATCGGCCTTCTCGCCCTCGAAGACGACGCCGGTGCAGGATGGGCTGGCGTCGCAGGCGGCATCGATATCCGCCTGCAGGTTGGTCGTGAACTGCGCCGGGATCCATGACTCGTAGACGACGTTGTCCTCGCCCTCGAGGTGGGTGGAGGTGACCTCCAGCGCTTCACCCCGCGTCAGGACGGACACGACCTCGCCGTTCTCGACCATGGTCAGGAAAGCCGTCTCGGACCCGCTGTACGGGATCCGCGCGGGTTCCGTGTCGTTGAAGAGGAAGAGGTAGAGCAGCGCAGCCGTACCGACGACGAGTACAAGGGTGACGAGCCCATTGCGCATGAAGCGACTGTTCAAGGAGAAACCTGCCTTCGAGAGTGAGGCCGCCCGGATGGCCGGGTCGTGAAACGCGATTATAGGCGTGACCGGAGAAATGCCTATCTCGGCAGGCAGACATGCGTGGCGGTCGCGCACCATGCCCGGACCGCCAAAGCGTGGCGATGCGGTACGATGTCCCGCACTTGCACCCATGGCTGGGTAGCTCAGTGGCAGAGCAAACGGCTCATAATCGTTAGGTCGGCAGTTCGAATCTGCCCCCAGCCACCAGCACGATCGACCATGACCCTCGGCATCCCGACAGCGGGACGTCGCCGGGGGTCGTTTCGTTGTCCCGGAGCACCAGCCGGGCCCAGCCGTGGCACACTCGACGCATGCGCGCCATCGGGACCATCATCTCTGCCATCGCCGACTCCATGACTCCGGACGGCACCCTCGTGCGCATGCGCTTCCGCACGTCGCTGGACATGCTGGTGACCTTGGCGGTGACGATCCTCGCGCTCGCGCTGACGGTCGGCTACCAGGTGTTCGGGCGCTGGGCCCGGCGGTCCGGGCGGAGCGACTGACCTGCTACCGACGATGTCCATGAGCGACGGGCCCCAGTGGGAGCCGGTCGACCCTGCGCCGCCGCCTGCGGGGCCACAACCGATGCGCCTGGGCCAGATCCTCGAGGTCGGCGTGCGCATCCTGCGACGGCACTGGCCGACCATGCTGGTGCTGGCACTGCTCTTCGCCGGGCCCGGAGCGCTGCTGACCTCGGCCACTGGCGTGCGCTTCACGGAGGTCGCGCTCGATATCCTCCCCAGCCTGGAGGAGGGCCTGGTGGACGCGGACGCGAGCATCACCCGGGCCGAGCTCGATCGTGCCCTGGAAGCGCTGTGGCCCTATCTCGCCGCGAGCGTTCTGGCCGGCGTGCTGCTGAGCATCGGGGCCCTGGCCTTCAGCGCGGTCGTGGCCGACGACTACCACGGTCGCGCGCCCTCGCTCGGGCCCGTGCTGCGAGCCTGCCTGCGCCGGACACCCGCTGCGCTCGGCTTCATGCTCATCACCACGCTGCTGACCATCGCGGTGGTGCTGCTGGGCGTGGTGGGCATGTCCGTCGCCACCATGGTCCTGCCCTCTGCCTCGATCACGGCCGGTGGACCGGGGGTCTTCCTGGCGCTGGTGGTGGGTGTGGCCATGGCCGTCGCGGTCGTCTACCTCACGATGCGCTGGGCGCCGGCTTTCCCGGCCATGATCGAGGAAAGCATCGGCACACGGGAGGCCTTGCGACGAAGCTGGCATCTCTCCGGTGACAACGTCTGGCGCATCTTCTTCATCGCCCTCTTCGCGGCCCTGCTCACCGCCATCGCCGGTTCCGTGCTCTCACAGCTCTTCTCGCTGCTGCTGGTGGGAGCACTGGCGCCGAGCCTGGGGCTGGACGAGCTGGTGGCCGAGACCATCGCGCTGGCGCTGGGCTCGCTCATCCTGGCGCCGCTCGCGCCGGTGCTCACGGCCGTGCTCTACTTCGACCTGCGCGCACGGCGGGACGTGCCCCAGACGGAAGAGCCAGATCCGGATCCCGATCCCTACCGCTAGCGCGAAACCGGCCTAGGCTCCGAAGAGCAGCTCCATCCAGGCTTCGAACGGCGCCTGCGCTCGAGCCTCCGCATCCTGGGGGCCGATCGGGTGGACCGGCTGCGGCGGAGGTGCGTCGGCCTCCAGCTCGAATGGCATCTCGCCCGGCTCGCCCAGCCCGTAGATCCGGGCCTGCCAGCGGATGAAGTCCTCCGTCTGCACGAAGGCGAGCTCCTTCTCGCCCGCGGCGAAGCGCTCCTCGATCTCGGCGATCTCGGCTCGTGCGCGCTCGGCTCGAGCCTCTACATCGGTGGACCGCGTGAGGCTGCCGCTGAAGACGATCACGATGGCCACCACGATGAGGCCGGTCAGGAGCACGAGCAGGGCCAGCCCGAAACCCATGAACAGACCTATGCCGT
>CAYZDQ010000003.1:7875-18003 GCA_964476955.1 uncultured Anaerolineaceae bacterium | reverse complement strand
AGGAGCACGAGCAGGGCTCGGCGACCGAGTAGCGGGGCTTGGCGGAGGGCGCTCATCTGGCTCGAGCGTAGAGAGGCGTGGTCATGGGTGTCAAACCCTTCCCTGCCCTGCTAGACTCCCCGCACCAAACCGAACGGATGGTCGTTTTACTCGAGGTCGTCGCGATGAGACTCCATCAACCCCTGTCAGCACTCGACGCGCTGGAGCGCTTCCTGGCGGAACCGGGCGTGGCCCCGGCCGTCGCATCCCGCCACGTGCTGCCGGCGCGAGAGGCGCAGTTCGCGCCCGTGCCCGAGTGGCTCGACCCACGCCTGGTGCGGGCCATGGAACGGCGCGGGATCCAGTCGCTCTACAGCCACCAGCGCGAGGCCCTCGATGCCCTGCACGACGGCGAGGATGTGGTCATCGTCACGCCCACGGCTTCGGGCAAGTCGCTCTGCTACAACCTGCCGGTGCTGCAGGGTATCTGCGAGGACCCGGCCACGCGGGCGCTCTACCTCTTCCCCACCAAGGCCCTCTGCCAGGATCAGCTGGCCGAGTTCCGGGCGCTGTCGGAGTCGGCCGAGATGGAGCTCTCCGCGGCGGTCTACGACGGTGATACACCGACCCCCATCCGGGCGGTCGTCCGTGAGGCCGGCCAGGTCGTGGTCACCAACCCGGACATGCTCAGCACCGCGGTCCTGCCGCACCACACCAAGTGGTTCCAGCTCTTCGAGCAGCTGCGCTACATCGTGGTCGACGAGGCCCACATGTATCGGGGCATCTTCGGCAGTCATGTGGCCAACGTGCTCCGTCGACTCATGCGCATCTGTGCGCACTACGGCTCCAGCCCGCGCATCGTCTGCTCCTCGGCCACGGTGGGCAATCCGGGTGAGCTGGCCCAGACGCTCACGGGCCGGCCCTTCCGGGTCATCGACCGCAGCGGAGCCCCGCGGGGTGAGCGGCACATGGTCATCCTCGACCCTCCGCCCATCGATGCCCGCTCGGGCGTCCGGCCGGGCCCCCACGGGCTGGCCTACCGCGCGGCACTCTCGTTCCTGCGTGCCGGGCGCCAGACGATCCTGTTCGGGCGGGCGCGCGTCGCGGTGGAGCTGTTGCTGAGCTCGCTGCGCGAAGCCATGCGCGAGGGACGCGGGCCCATCGATCGCATCCGAGGCTATCGCTCGGGCTACCTGCCCAGCGAGCGCCGGGCCATCGAATCCGGCCTGCGCAGCGGCCAGGTCCTGGGCGTGGTCTCTACCAACGCCCTTGAGCTGGGCATCGACATCGGCGCGCTGGACGCCTCGATCCTGGCGGGCTATCCCGGCACGATCGCGGCCACCTGGCAGCAGATGGGCCGCTCCGGTCGACGGCAGGAGACGAGTGTCTCGATCCTGGTGGCGGGGGCCGGCGCACTCGATCGCTATGTAGCCTCGCATCCGCAGTACCTCTACGACGCCACCCCGGAGGAGGCGCGCCTCGATCCGGAGAACATGCACGTGTTGCTGGCACACCTGCGCGCCGCGACCTTCGAGCTGCCGTTCGGGCCGGGTGAGCCGTTCGGGACGGCACCGGCGGATGACCTGCTGGCCTTCCTGGCTGAGGAAGCCCACGTGCGCCAGGCGTCGGATGGACGCTGGTACTGGGCCAGCGAGAACTTCCCGGCATCGGAGATCAACCTGCGCCTGGGCGCGCCGGAGAACGTGCTCATCGTCGACACCGGCCCCGAGCGGCCACGGGTGCTGGGAGAGGTCGACCTCTTCGCGGCACGACAGCTGGTGCACCCCAAGGCCATCTACCTGCATGACTCGCAGCAGTACCACGTCGATGAGCTCGATTGGGAAGAGCGCAAGGCCATGGTGCGCCCGGTGGACAGCGACTACTACACGCAGGCGGAGCTGGCGGTGACGCTCAAGCCGCTGGACGTCTTCGACGAGGCACTGCGGGCGGCCAGCACGCGCCAGCACGGCGAGGTCATGATCAGCTCCATCGCCACCATCTTCAAGAAGCTCAAGCTCGATACCCACGAGAACGTGGGTTGGGGCACGATCGACTTGCCGGAGATGGAACTGCACACCACGGCCTGGTGGCTCGGACTCGACCCGGCCGCGGTGGTCGACTGGCGCCGCGAAGATCTCGATGCTGCCCTCGTGGGTGCCGGCCGCGCGCTGCAGACGGTGGCCAGCGTGCTGCTCATGGCCGATCCCCGCGACCTGGGCATGGTGGCGCAGGTGCAGTCGCCGCACTCCCAGTGCCCGGTCATCTATCTGTGGGAAGCGGCGCCCGGCGGCGTGGGCATGTCACCGCGCCTCTTCGAGCGGACGGATGAGCTGGTACAGGGCGCGCTCGAACTGGTGCTCGGCTGTGACTGCGAGGTCGGCTGCCCGGCTTGCGTCGGTCCGCGTGGCGAGAACCGCCTCGACGGCCGAGTTCTGGCCACGCGCCTGCTGCGCCTGGTCTCCAGGCCGGAGGCGAGCACGAGACAGCCCGACCAGGTCGCGGCGTGACAGCCGAGCTGGCAACGGTGGAGACCAGCCTCGCTGCCATGGAGCCGACGAGCACTGGGCAGCTGCGCCGCACCCGGCTGGAGCGGCTGCGAGGTTCGCGCGTGCGTGATGCCTCGGAGATCCGCCGGCCGGCCATACCGGAACCACGAGTGGACCGGGCTGAACGCCTGGCCGCAGATGTCGGCGGGGACGTGCTGCCGACCTCGGAGCAGCCGATCGTGGTAGTCGAATCGCGAGAGTCGATCGAGCCCGACCTCGCCGGGCTGGCCGCCCTGCCGCAGCCGGTCGATCCGTCCCTGCCCTTCATCCTCTTCGACACCGAGACGACGGGCCTGGGCACGGGTACGGGCACGGTGCCCTTCCTCATCGGGGTGGGCACGTGGGAGGACACGGAGTTCGTGACGCGTCAGCTGCTGCTGCCGGAGCAGTCCGACGAGGCCGGCTACCTCGACGCGCTCGAGGCGCTCATCCCCGAGGACGCCTGTCTCGTCTCGTACAACGGGCGCACCTTCGATTGGCCCTTGCTGGTGACCCGCTACCGCCTGCACGGCCGGGTGCCGCCGCGCTACCGCGAGCACCTGGACCTGTTGCCGCTGGCCCGCACCTTGTGGAAGCACCGCTTGCCTGACGCGCGGCTGGCCTCGGTGGAGGCTGGCGTCTGTGGGGTCCAACGCGATCATGACCTGGCCGGCGCCCTCGTCCCTGGTCGCTATCTCGACTACCTCCGGCACGGACGCGGAACCCTCCTGCGAGACGTGCTCGAGCACAACCGCCAGGACGTGGTCTCGATGGCTCTGCTCCTGCGCGTGCTCGCCCTCGATCTGGCGCCCGTCGGCCGCAGCGGTCGCACCAGCGCGGCGGTGCACCCGGGCGACCTCGGCGGGCTCGGGCAGGCCTATGCCCGGGTGCGACGGCATACGGAGGCGTTGGCCTGCTTCGACGCCGCCATGGAGCGGCTGCTGGAGCCCTGGGAATCACAGGTCTACGAGGGCATCGCCATCGAGCGCGCACGCACTCTCACGCGCATGGGCCGACGCGAGGAAGCGGAAGGCGCGTGGCAGGCCATCGCTCTCGAGGGTGGCCGACAGGCGGCCTGGGCCTGGTTGCACGTGGCCAAGCACCGTGAGCACGACGCGCGTGACTTCCGGGCGGCCCTGGCCGCGACCGACCGGGCTCGTTCGCTCGCCGAGCGGAGACGGTTGTTCGGTCATCGCGACCGACACGTGGAGCGTGATCTGGCGCGCCGGGTGCCCCGCCTGCGCCGGCGACTGGCTGCCGCGGCCTGAGCGCGCATGCGCTAGTGTCGGCCGTCATGGATGAGGCCACCGGCGCGGCCACGATCGAGTTCGATCACGTCAGCAAGCACTACGACGCCGCCACTCGCAAGTCGGGCACGCCCGGAGCCGTCGATGACCTCTCGCTCACGGTGCCGGCCGGGCGGATCTGCGCGCTCGTAGGGCCTTCCGGCTGCGGCAAGACCACCACGCTCAAGATGGTCAATCGGCTCATCGAGCCGACCGGTGGCCGCATCCTCATCGATGGTCTCGATATCGCCGGCCAGGACGTGACCGAGCTACGGCGCGGGATCGGCTACGTCATCCAGCAGGTCGGCCTCTTCCCGCACCAGAGCATCGCCGACAACGTGGCCACCGTCCCTCGCCTGCTCGGCTGGGACAAGCGGCGAGCAGCATCCCGCTCGGATGAGCTGCTCTCGTTGGTCGGCCTGGAGCCGGGGGCGTACCGTGATCGCTTCCCCAGCCAGCTCTCCGGCGGCGAGCGCCAGCGGGTGGGCGTGGCCCGGGCCTTGGCGGCGGACCCGCCGGTGATGCTCATGGACGAGCCCTTCGGTGCGGTCGATCCCATCGTCCGAGAGCGACTGCAGAACGAGTTCCTGCGACTACAGGAGGACCTGGCCAAGACCATCCTCTTCGTGACCCACGACGTCGACGAGGCCATCAAGATGGGCGACCTCGTGGTGGTCATGCAACAGGGTGGCAAGATCGCCCAGCTCGGAGCGCCCGCGGAGCTCCTGGCCACCCCAGCCTCGGACTACGTGGCCCGTTTCGTGGGTGCCGACCGTGGCCTCAAGCGTCTCTCGCTCTACCGCGTCGGCGATGTCGACCTCGAGCCCGCGCCCATGGCCCACGTCGGCGAGACCACGCAGGCGTTGCGTGAGCGCGCCCAGGCGGTCGACCTCGACTTCGTCCTGCTCGGCGACGACGAGGATCGGCCCATCGGCTGGGTCGAGCTGTCCGACCTGCCCAGCGACGGCCAGGTGCAAGCCGAGGACGCCGACCCGATGTCCCCCCTCCTCGACCGCCGGACGACGCTCAAGGATGCCACCTCCCGGCTGCTCGACGAGGAGGTGCGCAACGGCGTGGTGGTCGACCGCGATGGCCGCGTGATGGGCCTCCTGACGCTGCGTGCGGTCATGACCTGGATGCAGGACGACCATTCGCGAGACGTGCCTGAGGACATCGCCGACGCGGTCTCCGATGCGGTCGTGGTCGACGAGCTCGAGCTGGCGGCGGAGCCCGACTAGCTCATGATCGAGATCCGCTGGGACTGGATCGTCAGTCACCTCGACGACGTCGCCGACAAGACGGGGCAGCACCTGTATCTGCTACTGGTGCCCATGCTCGCCGGCTTCATCATCGCCTTCGCGCTGGCGTTGCTGGCCATGCGCCGGCCCGGTACGGTCGGTCCGGTCACGGCGGTGACAGGGATCCTCTACACCATCCCCTCGCTGGCGGCCTTCGCGGTGCTCATCCCCATCACCGGGCTCTCGCCACTGACCGCGATCATCCCGTTGCCGACGTACACGCTGCTCATCCTGTACGTGAACACCGTGGCCGGCTTGCGCTCGGTGCCGGCGGAGGTCAACGAGGCCGCTGACGCTATGGGCTACACCCCTCGGTCTCGCCTCCTGCACGTACAGCTGCCGCTGGCCATCCCCCTGATCATGGCCGGCGTGCGGGTGGCGGCGGTGACGACGATCGGCCTGGTGACGGTCTCGGCCATCATCGGCGGCAACCGCTTCGGTGGCCTCGGTCAGTTCATCACCGAGGGCCTGCAGACGAGCTTCGACACGAAGATCTACCTCGGGGCCGTGGGCTCGGTCGTGCTGGCCTTCGTCGTCGACGGGCTGCTGGTGGGCCTGCAGCGGTTCCTGACGCCGTGGACTCGAGCGCGGGTGGAGGGACGCTAGGCATGGAGCAGATGGTCGAGTTCCTCGCCGACGCGGCCACCTGGCAGAGCGAGCAGGGCATCCCCAACCGCCTCGTCGAGCATCTGACCATCGCCTTGCTGGCGGTCCTCACAGCCTCCGCTATCGCACTGCCACTGGGCTTCTACATCGGCCACACCGGCAAGCTGCAGCTGCTGGGCATCAACATCGCCAACATCGGCCGGGCCATCCCATCCTATGCGGTGATGGTCATGCTCCTGCCGGTCATGCTGGGGCTGGCTCCGGTACTGGGCTATGACCCACGCCTGGGGCTGCGCTTCTTCCCGATCTTCCTGGCCATGGTGCTGCTGGCCATCCCGCCCATCCTCGTCGCCGCCTACGCCGGGCTACAGGAGGTCGACCGCGACCTGACCGAGTCCTCTCGCGGCATGGGCCTCACGGAGCGCCAGATCCTCACCGGGGTCGAGCTGCCGCTGGCCCTGCCGGTGCTGGTGGGCGGCTTCCGCGTGGCGTTGCTGCAGGTCATCGCCACCGCCACCATCGGCGCGTACCTCGCCGGCGGCGGCCTGGGGCGTTTCATCATCGATGGCATCGCCCGCCGCGACGACGGCATGCTCTACGCCGGCGTCCTGTTGGTGGGCGTGCTGGCCATCGGCACTGACGTCCTGCTTTCCTGGCTCCAGCGGCGCCTCACGCCGGAGGGCGTACGGATGGCGACAGAGCCCGGCCAGGCCGAGCCTGAGGGCGTCGCTTCCTGAGCGTGGCTTGTGGCGCCTGTCACACGCGTGGTGCAGCGCCTCCGCTAGGGTTGTCTCGACCGCAGTCGCCACCCCGGCGCCGGTCACCGAACCACACAGGAGGTACCCATGCGGAGTGTCCGCAGACTCGCCCTCGGGGCGTCGATCCTGGCATCGCTGGCGATGGTCGGGACGGCGGGTGGGGGCGCCATCGTCACCGCGCAGGATGACCCGGTCTTCATCGTCGGCTCGGACGGCTGGTACGAAGCCGAGCTCGTGGGCGAGATCTACGCCCAGGCCCTCGAGGACGGCGGCTATGCCGTCGATCGCAGCGGCCTGGCCATCGGAGCCCGCCCGGCTCGCATCGCTGCCTATGACGCGGGCCAAGTCAACATCATGCCCGAGTACCTGGGCTTCGGCCTGACCTTCTTCACTGCCGCTGAGGACGCCGAGGAGGCCATCGCAGCGATCGAGGCGACCGGCGATATCGAGGCCGATTCCGCCAGCCTGGAGCAGGTCTTCGAGCTCCGTGGCGTGCCCTCGACGGTGCTGGCCGCCAGCAGCGGCGAGGACATCAACACTTCGGTCGTGCGCCCGGACACGGCCGAGGAGTACGGGCTCGCCACCATGAGCGACCTGGCCGCGGTGCAGGACGAGCTGCGCTTCGGTCTGCCACCCGACTGCGAGACCAACGTCGCCGGCTGCAAGGGCGCGCTGGAAGACGGCTACGGCATCACCTGGCCGCCGGCCAACCTGGAGCTCATCCCGCCCTGTGGTGCGGAGATGGCCCTGGCCCTCGAGGGCAACGCCATCGACGTGGCCTGGCTCTGTTCGACGCAGCCAGACATCGCCCAGAACGGCTGGATCGTCCTCGAGGACGATCAGGTGACACAGCCGCTGGGCAACCTCGTGCCCATCGTCCGCAACGATGTGCTCGAGCAGGTCGACGGTGGCGCCGACGCCATCGCCGCCATCCTCGATCCAATCTCGACGGCGCTCACGACCGAGGCCATCACCGAGCTGGCCGTCCGCGTGGCGGTCGACCAGGAGGACATCGAGGACGTAGCCGCAGAGTTCCTCGCGAGTCTCGGCGAGTAGCCCTTCCCTTCGTCCACACAGAAGCGGCCTCGGGGTGACCCGGGGCCGCTTTCGTCTGTCCGGCATCGATCAGAAGCCGCGGGCGGCCAGCCACTCCCGGTTTCGGGTATGGAGCGCGAGCAGGGCCTCCGGCGTGTCCGAGGGCTTGAGGAAACGGTCCTGCTCGACGGTGAGCCAGCCTTCGTACCCGCGCGCCCGGAGGGCTTCGAGGAAGGGGTCGAGGCCGGCGGTGCCCTGGCCCAGCTCGCAGAACACGCCCCGGTCCCAGGCTTCCATCATCCCGCCCCCGGACCGACAGACCTCCGCCAGCAGATCGAGGTCACAGTCCTTGACGTGGACCAGCCGGACCGCCTCGCCGTAGGCCGCCAGGAGCTCCAGCGGGTCGGCGCCACCGAAGAGGGCATGACCGGTGTCGAGGCACATGCCCACGAGCGAGGTATCGAGGGCGTCGAAGACACGGTGGATCTCCGCGCCGCTCTCGCAGTAGCTGCCGGCATGGAAGTGCAGGACCGGGTCGAAGCCGCGTGAGCGGGCCAGATCGCCCGCTCGATGCATGTTGTCGATGAAGGTCCCGAAACGCTCGGCCGGCAAGCCGGCCTCGGGATGGCTGTCGATCTGCCCGGCCCAACGCATGCGCTCGGGTTCCAGGGACGCATCGGCCAGGACGGCCTTGGGCACGACCTCGTCAGGTTGCCCTTCGGCCAGCAGGTCAAGGACGCCACGCATCCACTCGAGATCCTCATCGATGTGCTCGGTCCGGCTGAAGCGGATGGGCATGAAGGCCCCCACCATCGAGAGCCGGCGATCAGCCAGTCGCTGCTTCATCACGGCCGCCTCGCCGAAGTAGCCGGGAGGGCCCAGCTCGGTGCCGGCGTATCCGCCCGCGGCCATCTGGTCGAGCATCTGCTCCGGCGCCAGCTGCAGCGACTCGTCCTCGGTCTTCTCGAACACGCCCCATGAGACCGGTGCGGCCGCGACCTTGATCTCGCCCATGGATCCCCTCCCTACACGAACGATCGTTCCTTCCTGAGATCGGCCTCGTACTTCTCCCGGGCCGCACGCACCCGCGCCGAGCTGGAGACCTCCGCTACCGGCACGTCCCACCAGCTGTCGTAGCCCGGCACGCTCGGCTCGGGGTTGGTCTCGACCACGATCACCGTAGCCCGATCGGTGATGGCGCGAGCCTCCTGCAGGGCTCGTTCCAGCTCGCCGGTCGAGCCGGCGGCCATGACGGTCGCCCCCAGGCTGGCGGCATTGGCGGCGAAGTCGATGGGCAGGACCTCGCCGGTGAAGGTGCCGGTCTGCGGGTCCCGCGCGCGGAAGTCGTTGAAGGGGTTGTCCCCACCGCAGGCGCCCGACAGGTTACGGATGCAGCGGTAGCCGTGGTTGTCCAACAGCACGACCGTGAGCCCGACCCCCTCCTGGCGAGCGGTCAGGATCTCGTTCGCGAGCATCAGGTACGAGCCGTCGCCGAGCATGACGTGCACACGGCGCTCGGGCTCGGCCATGGCCACGCCCACGCCACCGGCGATCTCGTAGCCCATGGTCGAGTTGCCGTACTCCATGTGGTAGCTGCCCGGCGTGGTCGGGCGCCACAGCTTGTGCATGTCGCCGGGCAGGCTCCCGGCGGCACAGACGACGATCCCATCCTCTCCCAGCGACTCGTTGACGACGCGCATGATCTCCGGTTGCGAGACGTGCGTCTCCGCGGACAGGTGCAGCACACGCGTAGCCTCCTCGTGCCACTCACTGCGGAGCTGCTCGATGCGCTCACGTCGGTCGCTCGAGGCGCCCCGGTATCCGCGAGCGTCGAGGGCGGCATGGAGCTCGGTCAGCGTCTCGCGGGCATCGCCGACGAGTGGCAGCGCCGCTGCCTTGGCCGCGTCGAGCTCGGCCACGTTGACCGCCACGAAACGGACATCAGGGTGCTGCCAGGCCGACCAGCTCATGGTGGGGAAGTCGCTCAGGCGCGTACCGATGGCGATGACCACGTCGGCATCGTGGGCCACGGCATTGCCGGCGCCCGTCCCGGTGGCGCCGATGGCGCCGAGGTTCATGGGGTGATCCCACCGCAGCGCGCCCTTGCCGGCCTGCGTCTCAGTAAAGGGGACATCGAACCTGCTGACGAAGCCGTCGAGGGCATCGGCGGCGTCGCTGTAGACGACCCCGCCGCCGACCACGATCATGGGCCGCTCGGCGCCCGCGATGAGGTCGGCCGCCGCGGCCAGCGAGGACGCATCCGGACGGGGCCGGGGGATGACCCAGGTGCGTGGCTCCAACAGTCGCTCGGGCCACTCCCAGGCTTCTGCCTGGACGTCCTGCGGCAGGGCCAGCGTGACGGCGCCGGTCTCCGCGGGTGAGGTCAGCACGCGCATCGCCTGCGGCAAGGCATCGATGAGCATCTCCGGGCGCTCGATGCGGTCGAAGTAGCGCGATACCGGGCGCAGCACGTCGTTGGCACTGACATCACCCGCCTCGGGTCGCTCCAGCTGCTGGAGCACCGGCTTCACCCGACGTGTGGCGAAGCGGTCGCCGGGCAGCAGCAGTACCGGCAGTCGGTTGACCGTGGCGTTGGCCGCACCGGTGGCGAGGTTGGTCGCGCCGGGACCGATGGAGGTGG
>CAYZDQ010000003.1:0-7865 GCA_964476955.1 uncultured Anaerolineaceae bacterium | reverse complement strand
GGTGCAGGCGAAGGTGCGCAGCCGTTGGCGCTGCTTGGCAAAGGCGGCCGCGGTGTGCACCATGGCCTGCTCGTTGCGGGCCTGGTAGTAGCGAACGTCATCCTGGGCCGCTTCGAGAGCCTCACCCATGCCGGCCACGTTGCCATGGCCGAAGATGCCGAAGACGCCCTCGAAGAACCGACCGCGCTCGCCGTCACGTTCGACGTACTGGGCCGCCAACCAGGTCACGATGGCCTGGGCCACGGTGGTGCGGGCCATGACTGTCCTCCCTCGCCTGTTTGCTGCGACTAGGCCTTGTCGGGGTCGGGGATGAGCAGGTCGTCGATGGTGCCGACGAGACCCCAGTACGACGACACGAACGAGCGTAGGGTCCGCATCGTGGCGCCGTACGTCTCGAACTCCTCGACCGCCAGGCCATCGGGCTCGTAGGCCTTCACGAACTCGGGACAGTGCTTCACCATCTCGTCGACCGCCGCCTGCGGCACCGGGTCCGCCCAGCGATCGACCACCGCGATGTCCGACTCGTTGAACAGCTGCTGCCAGCCGTAGGGGATGGTCATCGAGACGTCGCCGCCGATGAGCTCGGACCAGTGACGGTGATGCCGGTAGGCGGCGGCCAGCAGTCGCGTCCGGTAGCCGCGCTCGGCGAAGATGGCAGCGACCCGCTTGAAGACGGCGATGCCCGCCCAGTCGGCTGCGTCAGGATCGATGGTGATGCCGTCGCGCTTGTTGGCGGCCTTCACCCAGTCGTCGGTGCGGCCGATCATGATCGTGCAGATCGGCGCCATCCAGGAGGTGTCGTGGCCGGCTGCCTCACGCTTCGCCCGTGCCCGCTCGATGGCTTCGCCGACCGCCAGCGCCTGGGGCACGGTGAAGGAGACCGTGGCATTGATGCTGAGGCCTTCCTCGGTTACCAGCTCCATGGCCTCGATGCCGGCCTTGGTGGCGGGGAACTTGATCTGCACGTTGGGCGCCAGCGTGTCGAAGTGGCGCGCCTGCTCGGCCATCTTCTCCACTGAGCGGTTGAGCGTGGGGTCGATCTGGATGGAGAGGCGGCCCTTCTGGCCGTGGTTCGCCTGGTAGATCGGCTCGAGCATGTGCCAACCTCGCACGGCCATCTCCTCGATGATCTGCCAGGTCACCTGCTGATCGGTCCAGGTCGGGTGCTCGGCCGCGATCTCGCGCACACGCGGCGCCCAGGTCTCGTACTCCTGCTTCATGACCGTGCCCACGATGACCGGATTGGTGGTGGCACCCACGGCCCCGTTGCCGATGGCGTACGTCAGCTCACTCTCGTTGCACGAGTCGTTCCAGTAGTCGGTCGGGAACTCGCTGGCGGTGCGCTGCAGCGGGGTCGATGTCGCGGCCATGGTGTCTCCTCCTTCGGTCACTTGGGCAGGTTGGGGTCCCAGTCCATGAGCCAGGCATGGTCCGGGTCGACGGTGAAGTGCCAGGCGCGGTTGGGCCCGGCCATCACGTTGAGGTAGTAGGCGTCGTAGCCGGCAGGTGCCCCGAACGGGTGGTACCCGCGTGGGATGAGGACGACGTCACGATCGCCGGGTGCGAAGGAGGCATCGAGCTCACCGTCCGTGGTGTACACACGCGCGAAGCCCCAACCCTCGGGGCGGGCGAAGCGGTAGTAGTAGAGCTCCTCGAGGTAGGCCTCTCGCGGCGGGTCTTCCGTGTCGTGTTTGTGGGGCGGGTAGCTCGACCAGTTGCCCCCGGGCGTGAAGACCTCGAAGAGGATGAGTCGCCCTGCCTCGACGGTCGGAGGCAGGAGGTGGTGGATGCGGCGCTCGGTGATGCCCGACCCGCGGGTCTCGACGTAGATGGCGTCCGGCTCGAACAGCTTCGTCCGGCGGGTGGTGGCAGCGGGAGCGTCGGCCACGATGACCGTGGCTTCGGTCTCGGCTTCCACCGTCAGATCCGACCCCGGTTCGAGCAGCAGTACGGGTGGAGCCGGTCCCTCGAACACGCTCTGGCGTGTCCCGAGCGAGCTCCAGCGACTCTCGCCGGCGCTGACCGTGGCGCTGCCCTCGAGCACGACCACGGCGCGCTCGAGGTCCTCGCGGGGGCGTTCGAACGCCGAGCCCGGAGTCAGGCGATGCTCGGAGAAGCCGACGTAGCGCCAGCCCGCAGTGGTGGGAGTGATGTCATGAACGAGCCCGCTCGCGGCGCCAGGTTCAGACGCCTTCCTATGGAGCTGTTCGTTCACTACAACCTCCGATCCGCCGATCCTGCCGTGCCAGGGCATGCCCGCATGCCCATAGGCGAATCGCGTGACATCACATCCGCGTCTGGTTCATCATACGTCGAATGGCGTAAACGATTACAGCACACCGCCAGCAGAGGAGCTGAGGGATGGCAGGACGGGAGAAGCCAGCGACCATCCGCGAGGTGGCCGCGCTCGCGGGAGTGTCGACCGCCACGGTCAGCCGCACGCTGCGCAACAGTGCCAACGTCGATCCGGCCACGCGCCAGCGGGTGGAGGAAGCGGCACGAACGCTGCGCTACCGTCCCTCGAACGTGGCGCGCTCGCTCAAGCTGCGCAGCACCCGCACCATCGGGCTCATCGTCACCGACATCGAGAACCCCTACTTCCCCCAGATCATCAGTGCGGTGGAGGATGCCGCCCGAGAGCGTGAGCACTCGGTGCTGCTGGCCGACGGGCGTCGTGACGCCGAGCGCGAGCTAGCCTCCCTGGAGCTGCTCGCGGAACGCGAGGTGGATGGGCTCATCATCGCCAGCTCCACCCTCACCGCCCGACACTCGGAGCGCATCGGCGAGCTCCCCTGCCCTGTCGTCATCGTCAACAACGAATCGACCGTACCGGCGGTGCCGGCCATCGTCTCGGACAACGTCGCCGGCGGTCGCCTCGCGGCCGAGCACCTGTCCGGTCTGGGTCATCGGGTGGTGGTCTACGTGGCCGCTCCGCATGACTCCAACCACGCCGCTACCGACCGCTTCGCCGGGGCGAACGCGAGCTTCGAAGAGCTCGGCAGCGGTTGGGCCCTGGAGGCCATCCAGGCCGAGGCCGGCTTCGAGGGCGGGTATCGGGCGGCGCAGCGGGCACTGCAGGAGCACCCCGCCGCCACGGCCCTGCTCTGCTACAACGACCTCACCGCGGTCGGCGCTATCCGGGGTCTGCGTGCGCTTGGCCGTGGCGTACCCGGCGACGTCAGCGTCATGGGCTTCGACGACATCGAGATCGCACCCTACGTGGATCCGGCACTCACCACCGTGCGGCAGGCGACGACGAGGATGGGCCGCCTCGCGGTGGACATGCTCTTTGCCCTCCTCGCTCACGAACCGGAGTCCGAGACAAGGGAGCCCGGGGAGACCCGGCGATTGCCCGTCGAGCTGGTAGAACGCGACTCGACCGCCAGCGCACGTACTCGAGCAGCGACTTCGTGATGAAGCACCCACCCCCGAGGCCGTATGCTTCACGGCCGGAGGACCGGGCGCGGAGGAGAACCGAGCCATGCGCATAGCGATCTTCGGAGCCGGGCGGATCGGCCCGCTGCACGCACGTACCCTGCTGGCGGCCGATGGGGTCGACAGCGTCAGCATCACCGATGTGGTGCAGGAACGTGCGCAGGCTGTGGCAGATGAGCTCGGTCTGGAGCACGCACCGACCGTGGCGGCCGCGCTCGATGCGGCCGACGCCGTCGTCATCACCGCCTCCACGGACGATCACCCGACGCTCATCCGCGCGGGCCTGGGACATGGCCTGCCCACGTTCTGCGAGAAGCCGCTGGCGGCCACGCTGGCTGAGTCCATCGCCATCATGCGCGAGGTCGAAGGCACTGACGTGCCCGTCCATCTCGGCTTCCAGCGGCGCTTCGACCCGGCCTACGTGGAGGCTCGGCGACTGATCGAGAGCGGCCAGATCGGTGAGATCCACACGATCTCCATGCGCAGCCACGACCCCGAGCCGGCCTCCGAGGAGTTCATCGCCTCATCCGGCGGGATGTTCAGCGATCTCTCCATCCACGACCTCGACGCCCTGCGCTTCCTCACCGACCAGGAGGCCTCCGAGGTCTACTGCCAGGGCACCGCGCGCGGCTTCCCGATGTACGCGAAGTACGACGATTACGCCAACGCCGTGGCCATCATCACGCTCACCGACGGGACGCCCGTCACGCTCACCTGGACCCGTCACGACCCGCTGGGCCACGACGTCCGTACGGAGATCTTCGGGTCGCGCGACAGCGTCGCCATCGGACTTGGTCCACGCATGCCACTGCGCTCGCTGGAGCCGGGCGTGCCGCCGCCGCCGGGCCCGCCTTGGACCATCTTCCTGGACCGCTGGGACGAGGGTTATCACGACGAGCTGCTCGCCTTCGTGGAGGTCGCACACGGCCGCCGGCCAAGCCCCTGCACGGCCCGCGACGGTGTGGAGGCGCTGCGATTGGCCCAGGCCCTGGACCTGTCTGCCCGGGGCCATCGAGCGATCGAGCTAACGGAGGTGGCAGCCTGATGAGTCTCAGCCCCGATCCGCAGAACACTCCCCCAGAAGCGGCTACGGCTGATACCCCGATCGTCGAGTTACGAGCCATCTCCAAGCACTTCGGCCACGTCCACGCCCTGGTCGATGTGGACCTTCGGCTCGGACAGGGCGAGGTGTTGGGCGTGGTCGGCGACAACGGCGCCGGGAAGTCGACGCTCATGAAGACGCTCTCGGGCGTGCACCCACCCAGCAGCGGGCAGCTGCTCATCGAAGGCCGACCGGTCAGCTTCCGCAACCCCGGGGATGCGCGCCGCCTGGGTATCGAGATGGTCTACCAGGACCTCGCCCTGGCCGGCAACATGCGCATCGACGAGAACATCTTCCTGGGACGCGAGCAGACGCGGCGCTACGGCCCGGTCAGCCTGGTCGACCACAAGGCCAACCAGTCCCGTGCCATGGAGCACCTGGACAACCTGAAGATCCACGTCAAGAGCGTGTCCCAGCGCGTCGAGGAGCTCTCCGGCGGACAGCGCCAAGCCGTGGCTGTGGCGCGTGCCACCGCTTTCCACGCCAAGGTCGTGATCATGGACGAGCCCACCGCCGCGCTGGCGGTCAAGGAGGTGGCCAAGGTGCTCGACCTCATCAAGGGGCTGCGCGACAAGGGCATCTCGGTGATCCTCATCAGCCATCGTCTCGACGACATCTTCTACGTCTGTGACCGGGTCATGGCGCTGTATCACGGCCGGAACTTCGAGGAAGGCCGGCTCGAGGACGTCTCGCGCAACGAGGTCGTCGGCTGGATCATGGGCAATCGGGGTGGAGCGGGCGTGGAAGCGGCCGTGGACCACAACTAGGAGGCCGGTGATGTCACAGACGACGAGTCCGGCCGTGGACACCAGCGAGGCCTATCACGACGAGCCCAGCCGCCTGGTCCAGGTCATGGCCTGGGTCGACCGCTGGGGCGCGCTCTTCCTGGTGCTGGTGATGGCGCTGCTGTCGTTCATCTCGCAGCCGGAGTTCTTCCTCACCGAGCGCAACCTCGGCAACATCTTCCGCCAGAACAGCTTCTACGCGATGCTGGCCCTGGGCCAGTTCATCGTCATCGTCACCGCCGGCATCGACCTCTCGGTCGGCTCGACCATGGCCCTCGCGGCCATGACCGCCGCGGTGCTGGCAGATGCCGACACCTTCTGGCCCATCATCTTCCTGGCCCCGTTCTTCGTGGGCATCACGGTCGGTGCCATCAACGGCCTGGGCCTGACCAAGCTGCACATGCCCCATCCCTTCATCATGACCCTGGGCATGCTCTTCATCGTGAGAGGCATAACCAACCTCATATCTGGCGGCGTGCCCATCAGCGGCCTGCCTGACGAGGTTCGCTTCCTCGGCGCCAGCAACATCGGCGACACGCAGATCCCGGTGAGCCTGGTGGCGGTGATCATCACCTACTTCCTCGTCTGGCTCTTCCTCAACCACGGCCGGCAGGGCCGGCACATCTTCGCCATCGGCGGCAACCCCCAGGCCGCGCGGGTCAGCGGCGTGCCGGTCGAACGCACGCTCGTGCTGGCCTATGCGCTCTGCGGTCTCCTGGCCGGCTTCGCCGGTCTGTTGCTCGCAGGACGCACCAACTCCGGCTTCCCCGCGGCGGGCACCGGCGATGAGCTCTACGCCATCGCGGCGGTGATCATCGGCGGCGCCAGCTTCTTCGGTGGACGAGGCACCGTGCTCGGCGTCTTCGCCGGCGTGCTCGTGATCGGCATGCTGCGCAACCTGCTGAACCTCAACCAGGTGCCCTCGTTCTGGCAGCAGGTCGCGATCGGTGTGGTCATCATCGGTGTCGTGGCCTTCGACGTCTTCCGTCGACGCATCGCGGCATCCGCTTGACAGGGCCCGTGCGCGGGCGGAGCGTATGCCTGGATCGACCCGAAAGGAGGTGACATCCCGAGGTCAAGCGTGAGTCATGCAAGGAGGAGTGAGTGGTGGGCGCAGGAGCGCTCTCGCACTATCGAACTAGCAGGAGGAACGATGAAGACAACCCGGATCGCTGGCCTCGCCGTCGCAGGCGTCCTGGCAATCGCAGCCGTCGCGCCCGCGGTGGCTCAGGATGCAGCCAAGGACCCCGGCGCAGCCGCTGACGTCAAGCTCTTCATGAACATGAAGGGCCCCGGCGCGGGTAACCCGTTCTGGGCCGCCGTGGAAGCAGGCGCGGTACAGGCCGGCATCGACTATGGCGTCGACGTCGTGGTGTTGGCACCGCCGACAGAGTCCGACGTCACCGCCCAGATCGCACAGGTCGAGGACGCCGTGGTGCAGGGCGCCGCGGGTATCGCCATCGCCCCGACCGACCCCGAGGCTCTAGGGCCGGCGCTCGACGACGCCATCGCCAGTGGCGTGAACGTGGTGTTCGTCGACTCCAACGGCAACAACGAAGGCGTGACCTTCATCGGCACCGACAACCAGGCCGGCGCCGCACTCGCTGGCGAGTTCCTGTGCACGAACGTCGCCGAGGGCGGCAAGGTCGCGCTGCTGCAGGGCATCATCAGCACCACCACCGGCCAGCTGCGTGCCACTGGCGGCGCCGAGGCCATCAGGGCCTGCGGTCTCGACCTCGTGGCCGAGCTGCCGGCTAACTGGGACGTTCAGCAGGGCCAGCAGGTCACTGAGGACATCCTGACCCAGAACCCCGATCTCGCGGGCATCTTCGCCAGCAACGACAACATGGCGCTCGGCGCCGTGGAGGCGCTTCGCCTGCAGGGCCTGCTCGATCAGGTCACCCTCGTCGGCTTCGACGCCAACCCCAATGCGGCTGACGCGATCCTCGCCGGAGAGATGGAGGCAACCATCGCCCAGAACCCGTTCAACATGGGCTACTTCGGCATCGAGAGCCTGATCGCGCTCGTCAACGGCGAGACGCTGGACCCGGTCATCGACACCGGCACCCTGGTGGTGGACGCCAGCAACGCCGCGGAATTCGCCAGCGGCGAGTAGGCACCCGACCCGCAGAAGCCGCCTGTGCCATGAGGCCGGGCGGCTTCTTCGTGTCCGGAGCGCGCCTGGTCGGGGCCGCGTGCGTTCGGTCGAGCTAGACCTTCCCGCTGATGCGCGCCAGCAGCTGGGCGAACGTGGGCACTGAGTTCATGCCCGGCCCCTCCACGAGCAGGCTCGAGGCGGCCGCACCCATGAAGATGTCCCGGCCACCGATCTCCCCCTCGTCGCCGGCGACCAGGCGCGAGGCCACCAGCCCGGCCAGGATGGTGTCACCGGCGCCGGTCGGGTCGACCTCCACTACCGAGGGCACGCTGGGATAGGCCCGAGCACTGGTGATGCGGCCGCCCCGGAAGCGGATGAGCATGCCGCCGAGCAGGCCAGCTGTGAGCAAGACGTCGCACTCGTCACCGACCCAGGCACCGATGTC
>CAYZDQ010000002.1:13151-20986 GCA_964476955.1 uncultured Anaerolineaceae bacterium | reverse complement strand
GGGTCGAGCCCGAGTACCGCAAGAACGAGATGCTCGGCTTCATCCGCCAGGGGCTCGAGGACTTCAGCGTCAGCCGCGAGGGTGCCACTTGGGGTATCCCGTTCCCGATCATGCCCGACGGCTCCGACGCCAAGCGGGAGGACGACACTTGGGATCCGGCCGCGGGCACCGTCTACGTCTGGTACGACGCGGTCATCAACTACATCACCGGTGCCGGCTTCCCCGGCGACATGGAGATGTTCAAGAAGTGGTGGCCGGTCGACCTGCACGTCATCGGCAAGGACATCAACCGCTTCCACACGATCTTCTGGCCGGCCATGCTCATGAGCGCAGGCCTGCCACTGCCGCGCAAGGTCTGGGTCCACGGCTGGCTGCTGACCCAGGGCGAGCGCATGAGCAAGAGCCGCGGCAACTTCCTCGACCCCAACGACGTGGTCACCGCGCTCGGCCGCGACGGCACGCGCTACACCGTCTTGCGAGAGGTCGCCTTCGACCGCGACAGCGACGTCTCCTGGGACTCGTTCGTGCGCCGCTACAACGCCGATCTGGCCAATGACTTCGGCAACCTGCTGAACCGCTCCCTGTCGATGACGAAGCGCTACCGGGGAGGGGAGCGCTCGGCTCCTACCGAGGGCTCGCTGGCAGCCACGTGGGCGTCCACCTTTGCCGCCTATGGCGAGAAGCTGGAAGCCTGTCTGCTGCACGAGGCACTCGAAGCGCTGTGGGGCTTCGTGGGCGAGGCCAACAAGTTCGTCGAGGTCGAGAAGCCGTGGACGCTGGCCAAGGCCGCCAAGAACGGCGACGCCGAGGCAGACCGACGATTGACCGGCGTGCTCGGCGACCTGCTCGAGGCCTGCCGTGTCATCGCCTTCGCCGCCGCGCCCTTCATGCCCGGGGCCGCCGAGCGTGCTGCCGCCCAGCTGGGCGTGGCCTACGACTACGCGGCAGACGGCAACGACGGCCCGCCGCTGACCGGGCTGGCGGCCTGGGGTGCCCTTGAGCCGGGCGGTAGCATCGGTGCCGCAGAGCCCCTGTTCCCACGTCTCGAGACCGACGAGGCGGAAGGAGAGACCGGGGCGTAGAGGAGGCCACCATGGCGTTCGGCGAGATCACTCACGTCGAGATCCCCAGCGACGATTCCGAGCGGGCCGAAGCGTTCTACGCGGGCGTCTTCGGCTGGGACATCCAGCATGCACCCGACTACCCCGACTACGCCATGTTCCGAAGCGGCCCCGGCGACGTCGGTGGCGCTATCGGCAAGCGCGGTGTGACCGCGCCGAACCAGGTGCGCATCTACGCGACCGTCGAGTCGCTCGAGGTGACTGTGGCCAAGGTCACCGAACTCGGTGGCAGTGTGGCCGTGGAGATCACCGACGTGCCCGGGCAGGGCCGCTACGCCGCGGTCGTCGACACCGAGGGCAACGAGATCGGCCTGTGGGAGGCGCTGCCTGCCTGAGCTGAACCCGGCCGGGCTGCGCCTGGTCGATTCCCACGCCCACATCCAGACCAAGGCGTTCGAGCAGGACGCCGATGAAGTGCTGGCTGCGGCCTGGCAGGCCGGCGTGGAGCGAATCCTTGTGCCCGGATTCGACCTGCCTTCGGCGCGCGCTGGCATCGAACTCGCGCGCCGCCACGACCTGCGTACCACCGTCGGCATCCACCCACACGTGGCCGACACCGTCGACGAGGCGGTCTGGGCGGAGGTCGAGGAGCTCGCGTGCCACGAGCTGGTCGCAGGCGTCGGCGAGACGGGGCTCGACTACGATCGCGGCTTCAGCCCGCGCGAGGATCAGCTGGCGAGTCTGCGCAGACACATCAGGCTGGCGTATGAGTTGGCCGGACCGCTGACGCTGCACTGTCGCTCCAAGCCCGGCGATCGCGATGCGCAGGATGACCTCATCACGCTCCTGCGAGAGGGTGGCGCCGGCAGCCCCGAATGGCGCGAGCGCTTCGCCGGTCGTCCACCGGGCGTGCTGCACTCCTACAGCGGCCCCGTGGACTATGCCGAGGCTGCCCTCGAGATGGGTTTCTTCATCGCCTTCGGCGGGCTCGTCTTCCGCCGTGGAGAGGAAGCCTCGGCGGACGTGGCGCAGATCGTGCCACTCGACCGGCTGCTGACGGAGACCGACTCGCCCTACCTCAAGCCGAGGAGGGTCAAGGGCAGTCGCAACCAGCCGCTCAACGTAGCCGTCACCGCCAACTGGCTGTTCGACCTGCGACACGACGACCGCGACGCCTTCGGCCAGGCGCTCGTGGACAACTTCGACCTCTTCACCGGGACGGGTCGCTAGCAGGAACCCTCGTGGTCGCTTGACCGAGGGTGAATGATTCTGGTGTCCGCGATCGTCTAGTGATCGTGATGGGGGTCATCGAGTTGCTGGGCCACCAGCGTCAGGGTTCCGCAGCCGAGGGGGTACGCGAGGCGGTCCCCCTGGATGACGCTCGTGCCGAACGCGAGATGGCGTTCCACCGCCTGACGGACCAACACCTCGAGCGCAGCTACCGCGGTCGTGCTGGGAGATGGGACCGAAGCACAGGACGCCGTTCACGATGCCTTCGTGACCGCCTGGCGCAAGTTCGGGTCCCTGCGCGACCACGGTCGGTTCGAAGCCTGGTTCGATCGCATCGTCGTCAACACCTGCCGTGACCGGCTTCGGCACTCCCGGCGCCTGGTCATCCACGACCTGTCCTCTCAGCCTGACATCGCCGGAGGCGACCCGACCGCGTCGGTGCCCGATGAGCTCGTCATCCGGCGCGCTCTCGAGCAGCTCAAGCCCGACGACCGCGTCGTGCTGGCGCTGCGCTTCTACCGCGACATGAAGGTCGACGACATCGTCGCCGCCATGGACATCCGGCCGCGCGCCGCCACCTCTCGCCTGCACCGGGCGCTCGAGCGTCTGCGCTCGGTCCTCGACGAAGACTCAGTGGAGGTCGCCCCATGAACGAGCGCGACCTCGAGACCCGGCTGCGGCGCGCCTATCGCGTCGAGGCCGAACGGACAGACCCGGGTGCGCTCAGCGAGCGCGTGCATTCCATCCCCGCCACGGTCGAGCCGGAGCGCCGGCGCTGGTGGCATCGCTTTCGGTCCGGCGCGACGCGACACGCCGGACTCGGCGGGGCCCCGGTGAGAGGAGCGAACGACACGCTGGCAATCACAGGTATCACAGCAGCCATCGCGGCCCTGGCCCTGGGCGCGACCCTCGTGGCCGTCTCGGACGACCAGGAGGCAGCCCCGCAGCTGGGCGCGCCTACGAGCGACGACTGGGCCATCGTCACCGGGACCCAGTCCCTCATCAGGGAGAGCCCCGACTGCGCGGTGACCGGGATCAATGTGCTGCCGAGCGATCCGCGCCTCGAAGGTGACGTGTGCATCAACTACGAGGAGGCAGGGGGGTTCGAGGAGGCAGGGGAGGACCTCGCCACATTCTGGAGCTCGGTCACGATCACGAACGCCGACGGTTCCTGGCAGGGGCAGTCGGTGGGTTTCGCGGACGAGCGGGGAGCACACCACCACACGGGTTGGTTCGAGGGCGATGGCGCATACGAAGGCCTGGCCTTCATCCAACAGCTGACCGAAGCGGAGCCCAAGTACCCCAGCGCCGGGGTGAACCTCGACTTCGTGGGGTTGATCTACGAGGGCGAGCTGCCGCCGATGGTCGACCCGGCCTGGGCCGCCGAGTAGCCCGCCTCGACATCGACCTCCTCCCGGGCCCCGGTCGGCATCCAGCGGCCGGGGCCTCGTCGTGTCAGTCGCGGCGGCTGGCCAGCACCTTCGTGAGCTCGTTCCCCGCGTCGTCGGAGATCCGGCAGGCGGCCTGACGCTTACTCACATCCCAGCAGTCGATGTGGATCGCGGTGCCGGGCAGCGCCGGCCAGACGTAGCCCACGTGGTAGCAGTCAGGAGCTTCGAGCCGCCGGCCGTCGGGCATCCGGGCCAGGCCGTCGTCGACCATGTCCAGGTAGGCGGCGTTGTTCATGTGCCGCATCGGGTCCACGTCCAGCGGCCGCACGCGCGTGGACAGCGTCGTCACCTCATCCGCCGGCTCGGGCAGCACCACCCGATCACGCGTGAACTGCTGGCCCGGCGAGAAGTACCGGGCGATCTCCGGTGGGACCTTGGCGGGCCGACCTTCGATCGTGAGCAAGACCCAGTCGGTGTCGACCGTGGCCACCATCCCGTCGCGGCCGCGCCTGTCCTCGGAGCCGATGCGCCGCATCTCCGAGCGACGTCGCGCCCACACGTGGCGCCAGCCGATGACCTGCGTGCTGACCAAGAGCACGTCGCCGTAGGTGACGGGCTGCTCCAGCGAGACCTTGACGTTACGCACGAGCCAGTTCATGCCGCGCTCGTCGTACCAGGCGCGGTCGAAGCCGGCCTCGGTGCTATGACGCCAGGCCATGTCCTGGGCGTAGCGCAGCAGACCCGACGGGCGCAGCCAGCCGTCGGCGTTGGCCTCGTCGAAACGAACGCGGTACTCATGCTCGATGCGGCGGACCGGTTCCATGTCATCGAGTCTATGGCGAATGGCAGGATGACGAGGTCTCCGCCTTCTAGTAGCCGCTGGATCAGCGTTTCCCGTAGGATGCCGCGGTGGAGTGTCGGGCCTGTAGCGCAGCGCTGACGCCGGGCGCACGTTTCTGTGCGTCCTGCGGTGTGCCCGTGTCCACGGATTGCTCCAACTGCGGCGCTGAGCTTCCTGACGGTGCGAGGTTCTGCCCGAGCTGCGGGACCGAAGCCATCGAAGGGGTGTCGCGGGCGGTCGACGGGACGGCTTCCCAGACGGCGGCTCCGAACGGGGCGGCAGGGGAACGTGATCGCGGGCGCGAGCGCAAGGTGGCCACCCTGCTATTCACAGACATCGTGGGCTACACGAGCCTGAACGAGACGCGGGATCCCGAGCTGGTGTCATCCGGCGTCACGGCCATGTTCGAACGCCTGGCCCGGGAGGTCGAGCGCTACGAGGGCACCATCGAGAAGTTCGCGGGCGACGCCATGCTAGCCGTCTTCGGCGTGCCCACGTCTCACGAGGACGACCCTGAGCGGGCCGTTCGCGCCGCCATCGAGATGCAGGCCGTGGCCGCGGGGATCGCTGCCCAGGCGGACGAGGGACAGGGCCTCAAGCTGCGTATCGGCGTGGAGACTGGCGAAGTGCTCGTCGATCGGGCCCGCGCTGCGAGCGAACGCGATCTCTTCGTCACCGGGGATGCCGTCAACACCGCGGCGCGGCTACAGGGCATCGCCGACGCCGGCACCGTCGTAGTGGGTCCATCCGCGTACGCTGCGACACGCGATGCCGTCGAGTACGAGGAGCTGCCGGCGGCGGAGCTCAAGGGCAAGGCCGCTCCCGTCGCGGCCTGGCGCGCAGTGGCCGTCAAGGCCGGGCGTGGTGGCCGCCGGGCGCGGCTCGGTCTCGAGTCGCCGATGGTTGGCCGGGACGCTGAGCTGGCCTTGCTCAAGGAGACCGTGCGTCGCTCTGTCGAGGACGGACGCCCGCACCTGGTCACCGTCATCGGCAGTGCTGGTGTGGGCAAGAGCCGCCTGACCTGGGAGCTTGAGAAGTACCTCGACGGACTGCCCGACATCTTCCACTGGCGCAAGGGTCGTTGCCTCGCCTACTCGGGACCCAGCTTCGGGCCGATCGCCGATGTGGTGAAGGCAGACGCGCGCATCGCGGACGACGATGGCCCCGACGCCGCCCTGCAGAAGCTGCGGGCACGACTCGAGGAGCTGCCCCTCGGCGAGTCAGACAGCGGCACGCGAGATGCGCTTGAAGCCGTGCTTGCGATCGGTGAGTCCCGCGGCCGACCCAGGGACGAGCTCTTCGAGTCGTGGCGGCGCTACCTCGGTGCCATCGCGGGGATCGCTCCGCTCGTGCTCGTCGTGGAGGACATCCACTGGGCTGACGACAGCGTGCTCTCCTTCCTCGACTTCCTCGCACGCTGGGGCGAGGGCTCGATCGTCATCCTGTGCCTGGCGCGCCACGAGCTCCTCGAGCGCCGCAGCAGCTGGGGCGGCGGGCTTCCGAACGCGACGACGATCGTCCTTGAGCCATTGGGCGATGAGGCCAGCTCCGCGCTCATGGGTGGCCTACTCGACGGCGGCGTGCCGCCCGCTCTGGCCGACCGCATCATCGAGCTGGCCGAGGGCAACCCGCTCTTCGTCGAGGAGATGGTGCGGATGCTTGTCGACCGCGGTGTGCTCCGGTTCGCCGACGGGCACTGGGAGTTGGCAGGCGCTCTCGATGAGATCGAGATCCCAGGCTCGGTACAGGCGGTCCTGGCCGCACGTCTCGACTCGTTGCCCGCCGAGGAGAAGCGCGTGGCGCAGGACGCCGCCGTGGTGGGTCGCATCTTCTGGGACATCCTCGTGGCGCACCTCGCCGGCTCGAGGCACGACTCCGTCGATGAGCTCATCAGACGACTGCGCGTGAAGGACCTGGTGGTGCAACGCAATCCGTCGTCGCTTGCAGAGGCCAGCGAGTACGGCTTCCGTCACGTGCTCATTCGTGACGTCGCCTACGACTCGCTGCCAAAACGAGATCGTTCGCGCCTTCATCGAGACATCGCCGTCTGGGCGGTGGCCGAGTTGTCCGATCGCATCGACGAGTTCTCGGAGCTCATCGCCAGTCACCTGGCGGCGGCGGTCGCCTATGAGGAGGAGTTCGCGCCCGACGGTGACGACCGACTTCGGGCCATCAGGGTGCTGGCCAAAGAGGCTGCTTTGCGCGCGGCCCGGCGGGCCGAGGCCATGAGCCAAGTGGCGTCTGCTGTCCACTGGCTGAAGCTGGCCGTCGACCTGGCCCGCAAGTTGGATGTCCCGCCACGTGAGCTGGCCGGTCTCGCCGCGGACTACGGCGACACGTCTTGGGAGATCGCTGATCCGAACGAACGCGAGGCGGTGGCTTCGTACGCCATCGACCGCCTCCTCGAGATCGAAGACCGATCGGCCGCGGATGAACAGCTTCTGGGGCGTCTGCGTGATGGTCAGGGCCGTGCGCTCTACGACGCAGGTGACGTCGATCGCTCACGACAGGTGCTGGAAGCCGCGATCGCTGACCTTGAGCCTGGTCCTCCGACCGCCAGTCGTGCGCTCCTGTTAGGGACCTTGGGCTGGACGTATTGGCGAGCCGGCTCAGTGGAGGAGGCGCTGCCCTTCCTCCTGCGAGGAGTGGAGGAGGCGGAGGCGAGCTCCAGCGCGGAGACGTTGCGCTGGACGATGCACGACTTGGGCATCGCCTACGGGTTCCTCAATCGGTTCGACGAAGCGATCGCCTTGCTCGAGGAATCCCAGCGGCAGGCGCAGCAGTCACAGGACCGGGGCCTGCTGATGCGGTGCTACATCAATCTGCCCGCCGTTCGCGAGAGTCGCGGGGACGCGCTCGGTCCGCTGGTCGAGATGGTCGATGAAGGCCTGCATGTGGCTCGGCGTGCGGCCGCGAGTGGCACCATCACCTGGCTCGCGGGCAACCAGGCGGAGTTCATGTTCCACCTCGGCCGGCTCGACGAAGCCATGGCCCACCAGGAGGAGGCCCTCCTGCACGCTCGGATCGTCGGCAGTACGGCCGCCGGCTCCTATGCAGCCGGCGTTGCGTTCTTGCACTTGCTTGGCGGCGAGTACGCGGTAGCAGCCCGCGAGTTGGAGGAAGCCGAGCGTCTGGGGATCAGCTCGGAGCCGCAACTGGCCCAGTACCCCGCCTTGACCAGGGCGTTCCTCCGCTGGCTCGATGAGCCTCGCTCTGGCCTCGAGTCGCTGGTGACCTGGATCTCCAGCCAGCCACCCCCGTCGCGGACGTCGTCCTCGGTGGCGACGATGGTCAGGGCTTCGGAGTAGTCGA
>CAYZDQ010000002.1:0-13141 GCA_964476955.1 uncultured Anaerolineaceae bacterium | reverse complement strand
GGCTCGATACAGGGCGCGCATCTGCACGCCGGGCGGATGGCCATGCGCCTGGGTGACCGTGGTGCGCTCGAGCAGGCCGCGCACGACCATCACCGGGACTGGCCTGACAACGAATCGCAACTACGCAAGGCCAAGGCGCGGTGGATCGACGGTCTTGCCGGCTCCGCGCCCCACGTGGACGTGGCCTCGGCCGCGGCAGCGCTCGAGGAGCTGGGCTATCGATCCCCTGCCGCCGACGCCTATGCCGACGCGGCGATCCTCGCCGCCCGCGCGAGCGCTGACTCGGACGCCGAGCTCCAGGCCCGGCGACTCTATGAGGCCATCGGGATGCACCCGCTCCTCGGCCAGCTTCCGGAGACGCGCTGGCTGAACGCCGATGCGATCAGCGGTGAGGCCACCAGCGCCTGAAGCGAGCCAGGCCAGGCATGACCGCGATCGATCAGGGACAGCGGTCAGCCCATAGCGCTGGCGAAGAGCGCATGCTTGGCCTCCGTGTGACTCGCGCGACCGCTGTTGTCGTGGTGCAACGCACCGCAGGGAATGCTCCTCGGCGAACCGGCCTGCGCCTCTAGACTTGTCGGCTACACCATGTGCGGGACCAGACTCGTGTGCTGGATGGACCCGAGGAGCTGAGGGATGCAGATCAACCGACGAGAGCTCATGAGCAGGTCCTGCTCGAGCGCAGCCGCTTCGTGACGCGAGGTCCCCGAGTGTGCCCGTCGCGATGGTGATGGAGGTTCTGCGTCGTGCCTGCCGCACAGCGGCGTCTGCCCACGGGCAGGCGGACTCGCGATGAGATCACCGTATCAGCCTGCAGGTCAGACGGACACCTGGCCATCCCGGGCGGATCCCGCGGCGGCTGCTGGGCATCTCGGATCGAACGGCAGAAGGTTGCCCATGACCGATGTCCAGCGCGACGTCTGGATCGCCTGCCAGATGGGCCGCGAGAGCTCCGCCGCCTTCAACGACTCGACCACACTGGACCTCAAGGGCGACCTGGACGTCGACGCCTTGCACGAAGCGCTTCGGCTCCTGGTCAGCAAGTACGACGCGTTGCGAACCACCTTCGATGAGGCCGGCGAGCACCAGATCGTGAATCGGACCGTCGAGGTCGCACTGCCGGTCTTCGACGTGTCGGACGAACCCGAGTCGGAGCGCGCCCGGAGGATCACAGCGTTCGTCGATGCCGAGCTGACCACACCATATGACCTGGTCGGCGGCCCGCTGTTCCGGGCGGTTCTGATCGAGTCAGGGGATACGGATCACACGCTGGTCCTGTCGGCGCACCACCTGGTCTGCGATGGCTGGAGCTTCGGCATCCTGCAGCGAGACCTGGGTGCCACCTACTCCGCGGTGATCGCGAGTGAGCGTACGTCTGTCGGCGGCACCGCCCAGTTCAGCGAGTACGCGCTGTGGCACATCGACCGGAGTACCAGATCCGAGCACTACTGGCTGGGGTTGTACGACGATCCGCCGAAGCAGCTCGATCTCCCCATCGACAAGGCTCGGCCGCCGGTTCGAACGTTCGAGTACGGCACCCAAAGGGTGGCCATCGGCGAGGGTCTTCTCAGCGCCTTGAACGAGCTCGCTGCATACCGGGGCGTGTCGCTGTTCATCGTGCTCCTGGCAGGGTGGGAGATCATGCTCCATCGCCTGTCGGGTCAGGTCGAGTTCGCCCATGGGGTCTTCGTGCCGGGTCAGATCGGAATGGGCGTTCCGGAGGTCGTGGGCCCATGCGCGAACCTGCTGCCGCTTCGTGCTCGGATCACACCTGACGAGCGCCTCTCCGACTACCTCATGGGCCTCTATCGCGCGACGGTCGATGGGATCGACAATCAGTGCTACTCCGTCGGCAGGCTGGCGTCAGCGCTCCGACTGCCACGTGATGCCAGTCGCCCGGCGCTCGTCTCATCGGCCTTCACGATGGAGGATCTGACCGAAGCGATCGACTTCGATGGCCTTGAGGCCGGCGAACCAGCCCATGGCCGCAGGAGCTACGGCGGCTTCGACCTGGAGGCGTTCGTCACCGAGAGGAAGGCTGGCCTGACGGTCGCTCTCCAGTACTCGACGGCGCTCTTCGAGCCGGACACGATGCGGCGCTGGTTGCGCTATTACACCCATCTGCTCGAAGACATGGCTGCCGATGCGACCGTGCCGATCTCCGAGCTTCGATTGCTCGATGCGGCCGCGCGTCGTGAGCTGCTCGTCGAGTGGAACGAGACCGCAGCACCGGTCCCGGACCAGGCGATCATCGGGCGAGTCGAACGACAGGCCGCCCAGCACCCGGACCGAGTCGCCATCAGGGCATCCGGCGAGTCAGTCACTTATGGCGACCTCAATGCCAGGGCCAACCGACCGGCCCGCTCACTGCGAGACATCGGCGTCGAGGCCGAACGCACGGTGGGTGTCCACGTAGACCGATCACCAGACATGGCCGTCGGGCTGCTGGCGGTCCACAAGGCCGGCGGGGCCTACGTCCCGTTGGACCCGATGTTCCCGCCCGAACGCCTGGCCACGATCGCCGCGGACGCGGGACTGCATGCGCTCGTCACCAACCGGCAGCTTGCTGAGGACATCCGCGCCGAAGGTGCCATCGTCGTCGCCCTGGACGGAGATGCGACCTCGCTCGCGGAGCTCGACGACAGTGATCTCGGTATCGCGCCGGCACCGTCCGATCTCGCGTACGTCATCAGCACATCCGGGTCGACCGGAAGGCCGAAAGGGGTCGAGATCACGCATCTTGCCCTCACCAACCAGCTCACGTCGATGCAGCAAGAGCCGGGTCTGGCGACCGAAGACGTCCTGCTCGCAGTCACCACGATGTCGTTCGACCCCGCTCTCCTCGAGGTGTTGTTGCCGCTCATGGTGGGCGCCACCGTGGTGCTGGCGGATGCGAAGGAGGCGGTGGACGCGATCTGGCTACGCGATCGATTGGCAGCCAACGACATCACGGTCATGCAGGCGACACCCGCCACGTGGCAGATGCTCGTCGACGCGGGATGGCAGGGAACTCCCGGCCTCAAGGCGCTCTGTGGCGGGGAGGCGCTGACCCCCGATCTCGCCGCCGCCGTCACTGCCCGGGTGGACTCGCTGTGGAACGTGTACGGGACGACCGAAACGACGATCTGGTCATCGGTCAGCAAGGTCAGCCGGGACGGCGGACTCATCCCGCTCGGCCCGCCGATCGCGAACACCGAGTTCCACGTCCTGGACCGGCGGCTCGAACCTCAGCCGCCCGGAGTCCCTGGTGACCTCTACATCGGCGGCGTCGGCTTGGCGCGCGGGTATCGCAACCAGCCCGGACTGACCGAGGACCGGTTCATCATGCACAGCTTCGACGACGAGCCGCCTCGTCGACTCTACCGTACGGGCGATCTGGCTCGGCGCCTGGCTGATGGCCGCATCGAGTTCCTCGGCCGAGACGACTTCCAGGTCAAGATCCGAGGCTTCCGCATCGAGCTGGGAGAGGTCGAGACCGTCCTGGCACGTCACGCCGTAGTCAGGGAGTGCGTGCTGGTCGCGCGTGCCGAGGCGGACGTGGCGAAGCGTCTCGTCGCATTCATCGTGCCTGCCGCCCGCGCTGACATCCGCATCTCAGAGCTGCGCACGTACTTGCGCGGGCTCCTGCCCGAGTACATGGTGCCGAGTGTGTTCGTCACCCTCGATGCGCTGCCGCTGTCCGCCAACAGGAAGGTCGACCGATCGAGGCTCCCGGAGCCCGACGGCCATCGGCCGGCACTGGTCACCGAGCTCGTCGAGCCGCGTACCGAGACGGAGGCGGGCCTGGCTCGGATCTGGGAGAAGCTCCTCGGGATCGAGCAGGTCGGGGTCGAGGACAACTTCTTCGAGCTCGGCGGGGACTCACTGACCGCGCTTCGGTGCATGGTGGATGCGAATCGGTCTGGCATGAGCCTCGCACCGAATGCGATCTTCCAGTATCAGACGATCGCTGATCTGGCCCTGGCCGCGGCCGAAGCCGGGGAGTCCGCCATCGATGACCAGGGGGTCGTCAGCGGTCCCGTACCGCTCACGCCGGCTCAGCTGCGGTTCCTGACCGAGCGTGGCACCTCGGAGGCGCACCATTGGAACCTCGCTGCCCTGGTTCGAGCCGAGAGCCTGTCGACCGGCGCACTCCGGACCGCGATCGGCGCGCTCCTGGTGCACCATGACGCCCTCCGTCTCAGGCTCTGGCAGGAGGGGGGCCGTTGGCGGCAGGAGATCGTCGCTCCGCCCGAGGATGTCCCGCTCGAGACTCACGATCTCTCCCGGCTGTCGGCGCAGGAGCGGGTCGCGACCATCGAGCGAGTCTGCTCCGAGATGCAGGGGAGCTTCGACCTGGGGGAGGGCGTGCTGCTCAAGGCCGCCCACTTCGACTGCGGTCCCGACGAGACCGACCGGCTCTTCCTGGCCATCCATCACTTCGCGGTGGACGGGTTGACCTGGCCCGTGATCTGGGAAGACCTGGAGCAGGCCTATCGCCAGGCCGATGAGGGTGTCAGGGTGTCGCTCCCGCCCAAGACCACGTCGATCAGGTCATGGGCCATCCAGCTGGATCGCCTGGTACAGACCCCGCGCATCATCGGTACCGAGCCCGAGTGGATGCGCAAGCCATGGCCTGAGGTCACGAGGCTGCCGCTCGATCACGAGGCAGACCCCAAGTCGAACACCAACGGCTCGACCGCGGTGGTAGAGCTCGAGCTCAGCCCTGACGACACGCGGGCCTTGCTCGGCAACTACCATAGGCCGGAGCATGTCCTCGTTGCCGCGCTGGCCCGTTCGCTGAGCAGCTGGACGTCATCGCCAACGGTCCTCATCGACGTCCTTAGTCACGGGCGAGACGCTGCCCTGCCCGGTGTCAACCTCTCGCGGACGGTCGGGTTCACGCTCTCGTACAACCCACTCGTGCTCACGCATCCGACCTGGGATGGGACACCCGGGACGCTCGAGGCCGTGGCCAGACAGATCGACGCGGGGCCGGAGGGATTCAGCTTCGAGCTACTGCGCCTGCTCGCAGGCGACGAGGCGTCACGCGATCGTCTCTCGGCGTTGCCGCGGGCTGAGGTCTTGTTCAACTACCTCGGAGCCGTGGACGGCCCAGGGACCGGTTCGCGCTGGAGGGCCGCACCGGAGCCGATCGGCCCGAGCGAAAGCCCGGCCATGGTGCGGCAGTACCCGATCGCTGTTCGAGCAGAGTTGGAGCCACACCTCCGACTCACGTTCGTGTACAGTACAGCGCTGCATACAGCGGCGACCGTCGGATCCATGGCGGCAGACGTCGCCTCGACGATCCGCAGGCTGGCGAGGGACCTCGCGACCACACCCTAGGGTTCCGGCGCGCGACCCGCGCCCTCGATCGCACGTGCCGCTCCGCGGCTACTCCGCGCTGCGCTCCTCGCGAGTGCCCTCGGCAACGGCATCGGTCTCGCGACGCGCGACTCGAACGACCGCAGGAGCTCTGAGCACGTGTTTCCTGGCCAGCGGCTGGGCCTGCTTCGGATCGATGCTGGTCACCCCGTTGCCATGGGTCCCGTTCCCGTTCGTGCTCGCGCTTGAGCCAGCCGATCGTGCGCCATTGCCGTTCGTGTGCACCAGGACCGGCACGGCGGGGCGGTATCCATTCTCGGATGTACGGGCATCATCCGCAAGCGTCTCGGTCGCCGTGCCGACGCCAGCCAGCGGTAGCTCGATCTCCGGTCGCACGAAGGCCAGAAGATCGTTTCACAGCGCATCCTCGCGGCCTGCGCGAGCCAGCTCGAGGAACCGTACGACGTCGGAGCGGATCGTCACGGGTGCGGCCAGATCGGACGTCGATCGCAGCACCTTGGGGATGCCGGTCGGCGTGACGCTCTCCTCGTCATAGAAGAGCTCCTCGTGGAGCTTCTCGCCCGGGCGCAGACCGATGATCTTCATGGGCACGCTGTCGGCGTCGCGGCCGCTGAGCCGGATGAGGTCCGTGGCCACATCCATGATGCGCACTGGCTCGTCCATGTCCAGGACGTAGAGGCTTCCGGACTCCGAGAGTGCAGCGGCGTCGAGGATCAACCACGCCGCCTCCGGGATGGTCATGAAGTAGCGCGTCATCTCGGGGTCCGTGATGGTCAGGGGTTGACCGTTTTCGAGCTGCGATTGGAAGACAGGGATGACACTGCCGTTCGACCCGAGCACGTTGCCGAACCGGACCGAGACGTAGGCATGTCCAGAGCGGCGTGCTGCCTCGGAGACGATCATCTCGGCGATGCGCTTGGTCGCACCCATCACGCTGGAGGGCCGCACCGCCTTGTCGGTCGAGACCAGCACGAACCGCTCCACGCCGCACTCGATCGCTGCCTCGACCACTGACTGCGTTCCGCCAACGTTCACGAGCGCTGCCTGAGCGGCGTGATCCTCGAGCATCGGGACGTGCTTGTAGGCGGCCGCGTGGAAGACCACGACGGGCGCCGTGTCGCACATCAGCTGGCCGACCTTCTCGCGATCGGTCACGTCGACCAGGTGCGTCGTGATGACCGTCGAGCCCACGGTCACCTGACTTCGGGTCTCGAGATCGCGCGCGACCATGTACATGGCGCTCTCAGCTTGGTCCACCATCACGATCCGGCTCGGCTCGAGCAGCAACACCTGGCGGACCAGCTCCGAGCCGATAGAACCGGCCGCGCCGGTGACCATGACGGTCTTGCCCCGAAGCAGCTCATGGAGTGCCGGCGAGTGCTCGGTGACGGGCGGCCTGCGCAACAAGTCCTCGACGCGGACCCGCCGCACCCGTGACGCATCGATCGTCCCGTCGATCAGGTCCGTGATAGCGGGGACCGTGCGTACGTCCAGTTCATGCTCCATGGCTGCTTCGACCACGCGGCGAACAGCGGCGCCAGTCGCGCTCGGCATCGTGATGAGGAGGGACGATGCCCGGGTTCGACGCTTCGCGCGGCCCATCGCGCTTGCATCTCCGTACACCTGCAGGCCCGCGACTCGCCTTCCCGCCAGATCAGGGTCGTCGTCGAGGTACCCCACGGGCATGACTCCCGACGTCGGGTCGCGATCCGCTGAGCGGGCCACCATCACACCTGCCCAGCCGGCGCCGTAGAGCAGCGTTCGCTCCCGATCGATGGTTCCGCCGTTGTGGCCGTTGAGGTCGGAGATGGCCCTGATCAGGAAGCGCGGCGTCGCCAGGGCACCGAGCACCAGCGTTGCCTCGACGAGCCAGAACGCGAGGGGTGGCATATCCTCCACCACCAGCGGTTTGAGGACGACGACGGTCGTGACGATCAGCGCAGCTGCGAAGGTGCCGGCGAACGTGCACGCAAGGATCCGACCCATGTCGCCCACGCTGGCGAAGCGCCACGAGTGCGCGTACAGCCCGAACAGGATGTTGACAGCCACGTGTACGCAGACCGCGATCCCGAGGATCCAGACGTGCGTTTCCAGCACGCTTCCGCCCGGTACCTGGTTCCGCCATACGCCAAGCGCAAGGATCACTGCCACGGTCAGCCCGACGACGTCCAGGACGAACAAGTGGCGCGAGCGGATCCGCTCCGACCATCGCTTCAAGAGCGGAGCCTTGGCACGTATGCGGTCGGGAAGCCGGATCATGTGGCGTGCAAGCGCCAAGTGCGATGCCTCCTCAAGCTCTGTTGGGCCGCGGCTACCCGCGGTCCTCGGAGCCGCCACACGGCAGGACGGGTGGCCCCTCTATAGTCAGCAACTCACCGCTGACGCCCTCATACGCCCGCTTCTCTCTGGCCGGGCGCTGACACAAACGTACAACCGATAGGTAGAAATGACTAGTCTTGTGCCGGTACTTCTGCTTGGTCCCGGTGCGCCTCGGCACCACCGATGAGGCGTTTGGGGCCTATCCGCCGCTCTGTTCGCGGATCGCCTCATCGAGATTGGCGGCCACGTACTCCACTTCCTCGTCGCTCAACCGAGGTGACCACGGAAGCGCAAGGGTGGAGGAAGCAATCCGCTCGGTGACCGGGAAGTCGCCCGGGCCGTGCCCCAGCTCGTCGCGATACAGCGGCTGGAGGTGTAGCGGATTGAAGTACGGCCTGGACGGCACGCCGCGTCGAGCGAGGTCGGCGATGAGGCGGTTGCGGTCGACGTCCGGGTGGAGCCGGACGACGTAGACGAACCAATCGACGGTCTCGTCAGGGCCGTGAACGGGAGGTGAGACCAGGCTGACCGCAGCCAGGGTGCGAGCGTAGGCTGCGGCGGCGCGGGCACGGCCAGCCTGGAGCTCTTCGAGGCGTTCGACCTGCGCCAGGCCGACCGCAGCCGAGAGGTCATCCATGCGGTAGTTGAAGCCGAGCTGGACATGGTTGAGCCAGGTGCCGTCCGAATCGCGTCCCTGGTTCCGCAGGCTGCGCAGATCCTCCGCGAGCGCGGCGTCGTCCGTCACGACCATGCCGCCTTCGCCCGTGGTGATCTGCTTGTTGGGGTAGAAGGCGAACACCGACGCCGCTCCGAACGAACCCATGACACGGTCCGCGGATACCGAGCCCAGCGCTTCGCAGGCATCCTCGATGAGGTGCCATCCGCGGCGCTCGGCGATGGCGGCGACGGCATGGATACGGCAGGGACGACCGAAGACGTGCACCGGCAGGACCCCCACGGTGTGCGGCCCGGCCGCCGCTTCGACCAGGTCAGGATCCAGGCCGAGGCTGTCCTCCTCGATGTCGACGAACCGCGGTCGGGCACGCTCATAGAGCAGGCAGTTGGCGGATGCGACGAAGCTGAACGGGGTCGTGATGACCTCGTCACCATCCCGGATGCCGAGCGAGCGCACGACCATGTGGAGCCCCGCGGTCCCACTGCTGCAGCTCACGCCGAAGCGGCGACCGGCGACCTCGGCGATGCGCTGCTCGAAGGCCTGGGCCATGGGCCCGAGCGCGAGAGTGCCGCTGTCCAGCACCTCGTTGACGAGCTCGCGTTCGCGCGCACCGATGCTCGGACTGGCCATCGGGATCCGTCTCAAGTCGAGCCCTCTGGCGATGCGTCGCCATGGCCCTCGCTGAAGAGGCTCCCGGCGCGGCGGTCGGTCTCGATCAGCTCGATGCTTATGCCCTCGCCGGCATAGACGAAGGCGATGGGGCTGTCCTCGAACGCCTCGCCGGGCTCGGGCGGCGTCACCGACCGCATGCCCATGGCCACGAGGCGAGCCAGCTCGCTGTCGACCGAATCCACGCGGAAGCACAAGTGGTGGAGGCCGCCCCCACGCCGGACGAACGCTTCCACGGAGGAGTCGGCGTCGGTGGGCTCGATGAGCTTCACGGTCAGGGAGCCCTCACGTTCCAGGAGCACGACGTTGACCCGCTGGCGGGTGTTGGTGACGATGGTCGTGGCCGGCTCGTACCCGAACGCGTCCTTCCACCGGGGGATCGCCTCCTCGATGGATCGAACCGCGATCCCGATGTGGTCGATGACCATGGCCAAGGCTGTCGGCTCGCGGGCCTAGGCCGCCGCCTGGGCCTGCTTGCGTGCCACGTAGGCGGCGATCCGCGAGATCGTCTCCAGGTTCTCCGGCACCGTCTCGTGGTCCAGGACACTGATCCCGTAGGTGGTCTCCAGGTGCATGATGACGTCGAGCATCCCGGTCGAATCGACGATCCCGCTGTCGATCAGTGACACGTCATCGGTGAGCACGGAAGCGTCGCTCACGTAGAACGTCTCCATGATGAACCCGCGCAGTTGCTCCTGGGGCGTCATCGGGGTCGATCTCCTAATGCCTGGCTGGATGCGCCGAGGGTCGTGGGTGACCGACCCTCGATCCGATCGATGCGGATGTCAAGAGTGATGCTCGGATCTCGCGTCGGTGTGCTTCGGACAAGGCGCTCACCCAGGAGACCCGTCGACAGGACCCCGACGAGTGCCATGTTATCCGTGTTGGAGAACGGCTGGCCTGGGGGGTGATGCAGGCACTTGCGCCACAGGCGCCCGACCGCGTCCGGATCGAACACCCCCGCCGCCATGACCGCCGAGTCGCTCATGATGTCCGAGACCCAGGCAGGCGCGTCCGATCCGACGAACACGGCCGCATCGGGAGCCCGATACGGTTGCTTGGGACGCTGCAGGACCGGAGCCGGAACGAGTCCTCGTGCAACGCGCTTCAGGACCAGCTTCTCCTCGAGACCCCGCAGCTTGTATCGTGCTGGCAGGGCGTTGGCCAGCTCGACGACGTGTGGATCGAGGTATGGGAACCGACCTTCGACCGAGTTGGCCATGAGCATCCGGTCGCCCTGGGACGAGAGGAGATAGCCACCCAGCAGGGTCCGGGTCTCCAGGTACTGGTCCTGTGCGAGGTACGACCACGTGGCGAACTCCGGTGGCAGCGATGCCAGCATCCGTTCGACCACGTCGACCGAGGCGGCATCGCGGAGCTCGGGCCTGAAGAGCCGCTGGAGCGCCGCTGTGGCCTGCCATCGCGGCCGATGACCGAAACCCGGCTCCTGCCAGTCCTGGCGGTCGCGGCCGAAGTACTCGCGCGCAAGCGACCGTTGAGCGACGGGCGAACGCGCGATGTAGGGATAGAGACGCTCCAGGAGCAACGGCCGGACCTCGGAGTCGGGTCGTCGTCCCCAGAAACGGCGGACCTTCGCCTCGCGGAAGAGGTCGTACCCGGCGAAGACCTCGTCCGCGCCCTCTCCTGTGAGCACCACCTTGATGCCGGCCTCGTGCACCATGCGGGACAGCAGGAAGAGCGGCGCGGGCGCAGTACGGAGCAGCGGTTGCTCCGCGTGGTACACGACCTCGGGGAAGGCCTCGGCGATCTGCCGCCGTGTCACGGTCAGCTCATGGTGATCGCTGTCGATCGTGGCGGCGACCGACCGCTGGAACGGCGATTCATCGAACTCCGGATCCTCGAACCTGATCGCGAACGTCTGGAGCTGATCCTGGTGTGAGCCGTGCGCGAGCGTGGCCAGCAGCGAGCTGTCCAGACCACCCGAGACGTAGCACCCTACAGGCACGTCAGAGCGGACCATCCGCAGCCGGACCGCCTCATCAAGCTGCGCCCGGACCATGCTCGTTGCATCTTCGAGCGTCCCCTCGAAGCCACCGTGCCCGTCCTGTGGATAGCGGGGCTCCCAGTAAGCGCGCTCGGTGGAGCGGCCGCGCGAGATCGTTCGCACGTGACCCGGCACCAACTCGGTCACACCTGCGAACACGGTCTGCGGCGAGCTGGTGGCCCAGAAGGTGAAGGCTTCAGCGAGGCCGTCCGGGTGGAACTCGCGCGGGATCGTCGGGTCGCCGGCGAACAGTGCCTTGACCTCGCTGGCGAACCACAGCCTCCCACCGTGCTCGCACATGAAGAGCGGCCGGATCCCGAGCCGGTCACGAGACAGGACGAGGGTCTCGGTCCCCGCGTCCCAGAGTGCGATGGCGAACTGGCCATTGAAGCGGCCGAAGGCACGCTCGCCCCAGGCCTCCCAGGCGTGCACGATCACTTCCGTGTCACTGCGGGTGCGGAACCGATGGCCCAGGGCCTCCAGCTCGACGCGCAGCTCGACGTGGTTGAAGATCTCACCGTTGAAGACCACCCACAGCGTCTCGTCTTCGTTGGGCATCGGCTGGTGACCTGACTCGACGTCGATGATGGACAGGCGCGCATGGCCCAGGCCGGCCTTCTGGTCGCGGTACAGACCGTGCTCGTCAGGGCCTCGGTGCCTGACCGCGCTGATCATCGCGACGAGGTCGTCGAGCTCGGGTGCCGGGAGTCCATCCTCCAGCGCGACGGACCCGGCGATGCCGCACATGGCTAGGGCCGCGCGAGCGGCGTGGGTACGTGGTGGAGGTACCGGCTCATCCGGCGCTTGGCCTTGATATCCCGATAGACCCGTTCGACCTGTTCCTCGGTCAGGCCGGTCGCCGCACCTACTTCGCTGCTGGCCACGCCGTGATCAAGGCCCCACAGGCACATGTCCATCTCGCGCGTGGGCAGCGCGAAGTAGAACTCCTCTTGTGTCTGCGGCAGGGAGTACGTGTCGGTCGTGGGGGTGCGCTCGCGGATCTCCGATGGGATCTCAAGGAACTCTGCGAGCGCGTAGACCTGCGTCTTGTAGAGATGCGCGATGGGCTTGATGTCAGCCGCGCCATCGCCCTGCTTGACGAAGAAGCCCTGGTCGTACTCGAGGTAGTTGGGCGTGCCGGCGACCGCGTAGTTCAGCCGATCGGCGTGGTAGTAGGCCATGGTCATGCGAGCACGTTGCTTGAAGTTGGTCGCCGCGACCAGCTGCAGGAACGCGGGGGTCGACAGGCGTGACCGCTGCTCGGCGCCGTGGGGATCGGCGATGACGATCTGGGGCACGTTGAGGCGATCGCCGTCCATCAGCGGCGGGAGGACGAGCTTGCAGCGCCAGTCGTCGCCGAACTCGGGAAACACCATGCGCACCGCCTCGGCCTGCCGTTCGTAGCAGCCGAAGGCCGAGAGGATCCCGTCGATCTCCTCGACCCGGACGGCGATCCCGAGCTGCTCTGCGACCATGCCACCCAGGCGCAATGCGTCGGGCGACGAATCCCGGTCGGGCATCAGCAGGCCCTGGACCCGCGTGGGCCCGAGCGCCCTGGCGGCCAGGGCGGCGACGACCGAGCTGTCGATGCCGCCCGAGAGCCCCACGACCAGACCGCGGCGTCGGAGGTCGTCCAGGACCTGTTCGCGGATCAGCCCGGTGATACGATCGACTTCAGGGGCTGGGTCGATGTCGAGAGCGTCGGGGGCGAGCGTGAGCGTCATCTCTGTGCCATGGGCGTCTTCTCTGGGCGTGGGCGCATCTCTGGCAGCTCGGCAGCGGCCGCATCGCCCGGGCCGCTGACTCTACCGTAACCGTTTGTCCGGGAGCACATGATGACGCCAGGTGGTGGTTCCAGCACGCACCGAGAGTGGCCCGATGGTCTGCCGGGGACTCCGTACCTGGCTGAGTGGGTGTTCGCGCACGCGGAGCAGCGGCCGCAGGCGCCGGCGGTCGCCAGCCCCACCGTCCGCCTGACCTACCGCGACCTGGCCGACCGCGTCCGGTCGCTGGCAGGCCATCTGGCAACAGCCGGCGTGGGTTCCGGTACGCGGGTGATGGTGGCGCTGCCGAACGCTCCTGCCACTGTCGTGGTCGGGTTGGCGCTCAACGTCCTCGGGGCGACCTCACTGGAGTGCAGTCGGGAA
>CAYZDQ010000001.1:15529-35321 GCA_964476955.1 uncultured Anaerolineaceae bacterium | reverse complement strand
GGTGCCATCGTCGCCAGCCGTCGCGGTGCCAGCGTAGCCAGCCGTCGCGGTGCCACGAACGCCAGCCGTCGCGGTGTATCCGCAGATAGCACGGCCGAACGCTCCATTGCTCGCGATGTACTCGGTAGCACCTTCACGGTCGCCGCAGTAGACGACAGTCCCGCGCGGGAACTTGACCTTGCCGCCGAGGTCAACGATCTCTGATTCGATCACCTCGACGACGAGCCACCGTGCGTCGTCAGACCAGGTGAGCATCGAGCCGTGACCCTCTCCCCAGAGCAGACCGTGGAGACCGCCGCCACACATGGCGCGCGGGTTCCAGTCAGGAGCCTCGACAGGACCGCTCTCTGGCCAGGTGAAGCCGCGGGCAGCGCTGTGGGTTCCGGTCATCTCGGCGGTGCAGGTGCGGAGGACGAGGACGGTTTTCGGTTCGGTGTCCATGGTGATCTCCGTGTTGGTGGTCAGGATTGGTCGCCAGGGGCTCGGCCAGGAGCTACCAGCTCTGTCAGGGTGTGGCGGGGGTAGAGGGTGCCACCGTCGGCCGTCACGAAGAGCTCATAGCCGTCGGGGATGAGGCCCGCGACCTTCGTGATCGCTCGGGTGATGCGGCGGCGCTTGGCCGCGTTCTCGTCGCCGGGCATGGCGCGTGCGATGCTGGTTCGTTCGCCCTTGGGCATTTTGACTCCTGGGAAAATGGCCAGATCCGTCACTGCGCGCTGACGGCTCTGGCGGATTGTTTCTGACCAGGCCACCTTACTTCATGGTGGCACGGGTGGCGAGAAAAAAGTCAAGAAAGTTGGTGGGCGTTGGCGTTGCGGAACGAACGCGCGAAGCCCTTGGGCGTCTGCGTGCGCTTGTTGTAGTCGCCGGAACCCAGGGCCGAGGTGCGATCCCTTCGTCCAGGTGGAAGGTGCGCGGGGTAGGGCTCGGGGGGCATCGGATGGGCAACAGGGGCCAGGAAGCGACCCCAGATATACGTCCGCTTCGTGTACGCCTCCGTTCGGACGGTATCCTCGGAGATGGCGGCGTAGTCGCATGGGTTGAACGAAAGCGCGGGCTTCCCGAGGCGGTCCTGACGTAGGCCGGTGCCCTTGAGGTTCGCGAGGCGTCCTGGGGGGTTCTCCATGGCCCACACGCGAGGCTCCACCATCGCGACGAAGTGGAGCACGGCGTCCACCATGGACAGCCCGTCAGCGGTCTCTCCGCTGGCGTCCCACTGGCCCCACAGTCGGGCACCGGGCTTGCAGAACACGCGGCACGGAGGGGCGGCCAGCACGACATCCACGGGCCGGGCCGTGTCGATGCAGTCGAGCACGCCAGCAGACCAGGCCGCCACGAATTCGCGTACATCCATGCCGACGCACAGCACCTCGTGCCCGCTCATGTAGCGGAAGCTGCCCGCTCCGTGCTGGATGTCTACCAGCACCACGTCGTGGGTGGCGGCCCGCGGGCGGGCCCACTCGCCGGAGTAGTCGAAGAGGGAGATGAGCAATGGGCGCATGGTGGCTCCGTGGTTAGGCGTTGGCGGCGTGGAGCGCGTAGTTCTCGGCAGCGACGGTCTCACGGCTCCACCCGGTATTGTCGGTGTAGGGGCTGAACCCGTGCGACTTGACGAACTCGAGGTCAGTGTGGTCTGCACAGCGGCCGGTGATGGGGCGGCCGAGGAAGCCGCAGAACTCGTAGACGAGGCCCCAATCCAGGTAGTTACGGGCGGTGGTCGTCATGGCGGCTCTCCGATTCGGCGGGGGGTTCCTGTCCGCCGTTCATGTAGACACCTTATGCAGCGGTGCGGCAGGTGTCCACAAAAAAACGTCACGACAGGGCATTTTCTTTGCGCTGGCCAGGTGCGGACAGTGGTCAGGCTGGGCTACTGAACAGGTGTTCAAGGGCTGCTGAACGCGTGTTCAAGAGGCGTCGTCACTACCGTCGGTTGGCGTCGGTTCGGCCGTCGGCTACGATGGCGTCTACAACGGGTTGCCGTCACTACCGTCGGTTGTTTTCGGTATAGCAAGTATACGAGACGAAAGGCACACCTATATATATCCCCGCACTAACCCGGCGCGGAAGTGACGGAAGTGACGGCAGGTAGTCACCATGGGGATCGTAGGCGACGAGGAAGCGACGGCAGAAGTGACGGCGGGCCATGGAGGCAGGACAGGGGCAGCTGTGTGGCGCTCTGGAGGGCTGTGCCGAGGGCCGAACCCTGGCCCGTGTGGCGGGACGGGGGGAGGTCGTGCTACGATCGGGGTGCACTACGCACAGGAGGTATCATGCGACGTGCTATCAAGCTGGCTCTTCTCATGTGGCTGGCCAAGAGGCTGGGCGTCGAGGTTCGGGACACGCAGATCGTGATGGGGGTCGAATGAGACGCCTGTCATTGCTGCTGGTGGCCATGCTCACGGCGTGCGCTGACCCGGTGTGGACGACTTGCCATGAGCCCGCAGAGGTGTTCGCTGACGCGCCTGGCTGGACCTGTGAGGCTGGTCACGTCGTCGTGGACAGCGTGACGGTCACAGCTGATACGGCGCGTGTCTGCGTGTCCTGGAGCGCTGTGGACTACCTGCACGGGAGCGTGTGCGGTGAGTGAACCTATCGTGCTGGCGTCGCCGTTCGCCGAGGAAGAGCAGCAGGGCCGACCCTATGAGGTGACGCTCGAGCTGCCTATCGGCTCGTTCACGTTCCGCTGGTGGCCCATGGTGAGGCGTCCAGAGGAAGCCATGGCCGAGTGGGGGCAGCAGGTACGCGGGTACAACCGGCACCAGGTGGGGCAGCTGTTCGCAGAGGCCAACCGGGTGCTCATCGAGACCGCATACGCAGCCTTGCAGCGGGAGGCGACACCCATGCTGACCCTTGACGGGCCCGGAAGCGAGCGGGTCGAGAAGGAGGGTTGAAGCTCCGTTATCGGCGGGGCCACTCGATATGGTGAGTGGAAGGCGGCGTATCGACACCTCGCGATATGGTGCTTTGAAAGCCCCCTCCCCCCCATATGGAAGGCGGGTGGTCATTCGTTTCGACGTAAAACCCCCCCGCAGGTCCCGCCATTTCAAAAATCCGAGGCGCTGCCATGGCGAAGGCGAAAACGACGAAAACCAGCATCCTTCAGGCGGAAATCGTGTGGTGCTCAAACGAGCTCCGCGCGCTTGCCAATGAGGTTCGCGAGGCGAAGAAGCCCAATTTCAGGGGCGACGTGGTGTGGGCTCCGATCTCCGCTCTGCGTGCTCGACGCGCTGCCATGCGCGAGAAGCAGCTCATGCACAAAGTCGAGTTGCTGGAGCTCGAGGACGGTGAGAGCACCCAGGTTCGGCCCGAGGACTATACCCAGGAGGAATGGGCCTCGATGGTGCTGGCTGACGCGCAGTCCTGCTCGGAGGCAGACCTACAGACCTACGTGTCTGTCTGGCTGGACCTTCACGGCTACCTCATGGAGATCGACGAAGGCGGCCTAATGCGATTGGTGAGGCGTGCTGCTTCGTAACCCTCAACAGCTGCTCGAGGCCCGCGAGGCCCGCGAGAGACACTGCGCGGCGGCTGCGCGCTACTGGACGAATAGTCAGCGCGCGCTGTTCGACAGCCCATATCGCCTCACCGTGTCGTGGGGCGCGAATGGCATCGGGAAGAGCGTAGGCGTTGCCGAGCTGCTGCGACGTGCCCTGGCTGGCGAGATCCACTGGCAGCGCCCGAAGCGCGACGGCCGAACGGTCATCCTCGCCGGGAACACCTGGACGCAGATCGGTTCGACGCTGGGTTATTTCTGGGAGCTGGTAGACCCTCGCTGGTTCAAGGAAAAGCTACGCTTCGAGGGCGGCAGGCTCAAGGGCCAGCGGCTCGCAGTCTACGATATCGTCGGCGGCCCTGGTGCAGGCGGGCAGCTCCGTTGCGGCACGTTTCGTGCGGAAAACCTGGCAGGCCCTCGCGCCGAGGTCGTGATCACCGACGAGCCTCTGCCCCAGGATGTCCACGACGAGCTATGGCCTCGCCTGTTCGGTCGTGGTGGCCGGATGTACCAGACGTTCACCCCGACCATGGGCACCGTCCACAAGCTCGACTATCTGTGGGAGCTGGTAGACGACCCGGATAAGCGCTGGGCTGGCGAGATTCAGACAGAGCTGACCCTCGATGCCGTGACCCCGCGCGGCTCCATGATCGAGGTTCCATGGGCGACACAGCAGGAGATCGATGAGCTCGAGCAGGGTCTCTCACCTGTCATCCGAGCCTGCCGCATGGGCCGATCCCGCAAGCCCGCGAAGAACACGGCCTATTACGGTGCCTGGGGCGAGCATCTGCGCATCGACGGCCTGCCTGATTGGCTCGAGACCGCGCTACGCAATCGGATCAATGTCCCGATCGGCGTGGGGATCGACCATGGCTCGAAGCCCGGCGCACAGCGTGCCGTGCTGGTGGCCGTCCTGGGTATCGGCCTCCGAGCTCGCGTGTTCGTGATGGACGAATACACCGGCGACGGCCGGACAGAGAGCGAAGAGGACGCCGCCGGCATCCTCGAGATGCTGCGCCGAAACAACCTGCGCCTACAGGACGTAGATCAGTGGGTGGGAGACCGCGCCCACGCTGGCGACCACAGGGGAGGGCGCAAGAGCAACTTCCGCCTCACCCAGGCCATCGCGGAAGCCCTGGGAATCAACACCAGCAAGCGCGGATGGATGGACAAGCTCCCACAGACAGACAAGGGCGAGCGCTGCCCTCTGCTGTCCATCCACACCCCATACAAGCGCGATCAGAGCGTGTATGAGGGCGCGGATATCATCCACCGGCTGATGGTGAAAACCGACCTGGACGAGGACGGCCGCGACTACTACAGCGTGGCCCGCAAGTGCGAGAAGCTGGACAGCGACCACCGCGAATGGATGGGAGGGAAGAATGAGCCCGCAAAGGACGGCTGCGACGCAGAGAGGTACATCGTCGTCCCCATGGTCGAAGGCCGCCGCTATTGACGCCGCCACCGTATGCAGGTAGGGTGCCCCCATGCAGGTAATCGTTCACACCGTCGGGGCTGACAAGGGCCTCGTGAAGCGTTCGCCCCAACAGGAGGCGGCCCTCCGAGTTCGCATCCTCAACGATCGTCACTTGGCTGACGTGCACGAACGCGCCTGCGCCGAGCTCGGTAGACGGATTGAGGTCCTTGGACCGATCGACCTGACCCGGAACCCGCTCAAGGCGTACACGCGCAGGTCAGGCCGCGCATATCAGGACGTGCCGATGTCGGACACGCTCGATCTCGCGTTCGTTGCCATGATCGGCGACAGCAGCTCACACCAGACGATCGAGGACTACGGGAAGGCAGGCGGCACCCCGATGCCGTCAGAGCTGGTCAAGGTCTCCCAGGAAGCCCTGTGGAACCGTCGCGGTGCCAACTTCGCGGGCACGATGACCGGATGGGACGACACCCAACGCGATCTGTTCGTGTCGGACATCACGCCCGACGATCTCGAGGTCGAATACCGCAACGACTCCCCGCGTGAGCCCATCGTGGTCCGCCACTTCCGAAACTGGAAGGTCGGCACAGGGAGCGCTGCCACCTGGAAGCGCTTGACAGAGGTCTACGACCTGACCGACCTCGACAACCCGTCGTATCGCATCATGGACGGCGAGGCAGACCGCACCCCGGAGCTCACGGGCCGAACCTTCGAAGGCGACGACTATTGGTGGCGCTACGAGGACGGTACGCCGTTTCATCGCATTGTGGTCAGCGGGAACCCGCGAGAGCCCTACCGCAATGTGCAGCTCGTCGAGGGCACCCTCAAGGTCTGCGTGCTCTACACCCATTGGGCCGCTGGCGTCCGCGACGCAGGCCACCCGCAGCGCTGGGCCATCGGCCTGATCATCCATGGTCAGGACTCCGACGCCACCACGGGTCAGCAGGGAGCCCCCGCCGGCCCTGAAACGCTGCTGCACGCCAGCCACAAAGACCCCGAGAATCCTGGTTCTTTTCACCAGGATAAGCCGGGCTTCGACCCCGAGGTAGTGGGTAAGGCTGTCCGCAACTATGAGATGGGTCTGCTCTCCGCGCTTGGCCTACCCGTGGACCCCGAGGGCACGGGTGGCGACCCTACGAACACCGAGCTCGAACAGCTACGGGTTCTGATTCAGTCCACGTTCGCCGAGTGCCGTTGGCATGATGGCCAGGTTTTGCGCCGCCTCGCTGCCACCGCGAACCGCGCGAGTGAGATGACCGAAGGCATGGAGCCCACCCGATTCGACGAGACAGCGCCGGGGGTTCTGTACCTCTGGCAGGTCGAGAGCGCGCTGATCAAGGCTGGCGTGCTTCCCGATCCCAATGCCGAAAAACCCCCCGTGGAGGAATGATGTCCGAGAAGAACGAAACCGAGGGCCTGCTCAAGCGCCTCGTGGAATTGCTGGGAGACCGCCCCGTGCCCTCTGGGATCGTGCCCGGCCAGGCCGTGCCCTACGAGCAGTTCATGAAGGCCAACGACAGGGCGAAGGCCGCCGAGAAGGCGCTCGAGGAAATGGAGGCCCGCGTCAAGGGCCTCGAGAAGACGTTCAAGGATGAGCTCAAGACCGCCAAGGAAGGATTCGCGGCCGAACTCGGCAAGCGCGAAGCGTCGCACGCCGAAGACCTCAAGCTGCGCGATCTCGACCTGGACACCGACGGCCGAGCCGAGGTGCGCCGCCAGTGGGAGCGCCAGCCCGAGGCCACACGTCCCGCCAGCCCGAGCGAATACTGGCAGAGCATCCTCGACGCGAACAAGGCCCACCAGCTCGACCCCGAGAAGGCCGCCGCCCCTGAGATCGCTCGCACCCTCGGGCCGTACCTGCCCACCATCGAGAAGCCCGATGGCGACAAGGGCGACAAGGGCGGCAAGGGCAAGACGCAGACCCGTTCGCTCGGCGGGCCCGTGGTGTTGAGCCCCGATCGGAACGCAGGCGGACGCAACGACGGCTCCGACGGCCACGCCGCGAAGATCGGCTCTGCTACGAACTGGAAGGAGCTCGGCGAGGCCCTTCGGAACGCCGACAACGCTTCGGAGGCTTGACAGCCGGATCGGCCTTCGCTATGCTGTGAGTACATAGAGCCCCCGGGTCGTGGTCGTTACCATCGTAGGGCGTAGAGAACCCCCCCCCTACGTCCTACGATGGAGCACACTATGGGTGCCAACGATCCTATCCGCACGACCACCGAGCCCATGTCCGACGCCCTCGTGGCGGCCGTCACCGCCGCGATCGGGATGACCCTCGGCGACCGCGCTGCTGGCGGCGTCCTCGCCAACCCCGTGCTCCAGGCCGGTTTCATCAACCGCATGGCTTTCGAGAAGGCCCTCGCCGCGCAGGTAGTCCGGATCGCTTGGGGCCTGGACAAGTACATCACCACCGCCGAGGGGACCGACTTCACGATCCTCGACCTGGCCTCCGACAAGGCCACCGTGACCCCCGCTCGGAAGGGCTTCGCGCGGCAGATGTCCGATATGGCCCGCTCCCTGGACAGCTGGGGCATCACCGACTTCGCGAACTTCGCCATGGACGGCACCATCGGGTGGCAGCAGACCATGCTGTCCGTGATCGCCGCGCTGGCTACCAGTCTGTCCGCCACCGGCGGTGACACCGGCAACGCGGCCACCTGGGGCGCGATCCTGGCCGACTTCATGACCCTCGGCGCTGCGAACGTGGCCCCGCCCTACGTCCTGCTCACCCGCCCCCAGGACTGGGGCAACGTCGCCGAGGACGCCTATTCGCTGGGCGGTCGTGTGGCGCAGAGCGCCGAGACCGACGGGTTCCTGCGGGCCAGCAACCCCGGGTTCAAGGGCATCTTCATGGGTGGAGACCTCTGGATCTACACCACGACCGAGCTCCCCACCTCGGGCGGTGACACCGTGTCCATGATGTTCGGCTCCGGCTGCGTGGCCTGGAACGCGCACATGCCTGCCCCCAGCCGCAGCACGAACCCGCTGCTCTGGACCCCGCTGTTCGGCGTCGAGACCGACCGTATCCCGCTCAAGAGCGAGGATTACATCGCCTACTCGACCCACATCGGCGCGAGCCTCGATCAGAACGCGGCCGGCATTCAGATGCCGTTCCTCACCTAATCGACTCGCCTCGGCGGGGGGCATAGCCTCCCGCCATTCGCACACCCTCCGGAGGACTACATGGCTCTCACCCCGAAGACCCAGCTTCCCCAGCGCGAGCAGATCGCCGCTCGGCTCCCCCTGCCCGAGAACGCTCCGTTCCTGATCTACGTCGATCGCGGCCGGGTCAAGCTGATCGAAGGCGAGTTCCGCTACAACCCCGTCAAGGTGCCGATCGAGGCGGGCGCGCAGGGCGTGACCGATCGCGACGACAGCTCGATGCGCGGCTACCAGGAGACCAAGCTCAAGCGCATCCCGGTCCCGCTGGACTTCGAGGTGATCGCATGGGGCGAGCGCGTCGGCGGCTACATGATCGAGAAGGATATCGGTCGGGACGCCCTCGGGAAGCAGCTGTGGCACTACCACGACGTGTGGACCCGCTACGAGATGATCGGCAACTCCATGATCGTCGAGTTCGACCACGAGGGCTGGGCCGATTTCTGCAGGCGCGTCGAGGCCCTGGTGGGCCAGCCCCCGCACGCGCAGATCGCCCGCATGGAGGCCAAGCGGATGACGCGGGCCGCGCGGACCCAGCGACGGATCTCCGACCGCTCCCCCGTCGCCAAGCAGACCGCCGAGCGCATCGAGGCTGCCCTCGAGACCGCCGAGAAGCCCCCCCCCGCCCCCCCGGCCGAGCCCGAGAAGCCTGTCGGCGACGTGAAGGCAACCAAGCGCCGCAAGGCGGCCAAGCCCGAAGAGGGCGGCAAGTAAGGCCGCCCGCCCCCTGAACCTGCCGGGCTTGCCCGGAACCAGGAGCCCAGATGAGCATTTCGATCTATGAGCGCATCTCGCGCAAGGCCCGCGCCGGTCTCGGCCTGCTGCTGTTCGCTGCCGCGAATGGCGCTGCTGATGCTGGCGTCGCCATCCTGGCTGGCGTCGGCGCTCCCAGTGGAGCCACGTACGGCGGTCAGGAGCTCGCAAACGGCCAGGTAGCTCTCCGGTTCCGCTCGGACGCCACCGACGCCGCCGCCGCTCTCTACGTGACCGTCGATGGCGGCACGAGCAACGAGGCGATCCCGGCTGGTGGTGCTGCGCTCATGGTCGAGGACATCGGCCAGCCCGCCGCGAAGCAGGCCGCGAACATCCACGCCCTGTTCGCAGGGAACGACGGATCGAACAACTTCCCCGGACCGTTCGCCGATCCCGACGTGCCCCGGAACCTCCGCGTGACGTTCCAGGCCGGATGGGACGGTGGCGATGTTGAGGTGTTCGGCACCTTCCGAGGTCAGCCGCAGTCGGAGGTCTTCACCGCCAACCCTGGCGCGATCGTGACCGGCATCAAGCCGTTCGACACCGTGACCAGCGCGACCAAGGGCGCGGTAGGCACCAACCCCGCCGCCGCTTCCATCGGTGACGGTGACAGCCTCGGCCTGTCCTATGAGCCCGCCTCCAACATCGGCACCCTCACCGCTGGCGCGGTCAACGAGGCCGCCACTTGGGATGCGCTGAACGGTACGGTCAAGCCCGGCACCACCATCCCTGACGGCTCGGCGTTCTTCACCGCGGCTTACCCGAGGGCGTAATGGCCTACCGGCTCACAACCCGCGCACTGGACATCCCCACGTCGTACCTGCTGCGACGTGGCGTGACCCAGGTGATCAGCGCGCCGATCCGCTATGGGTCGGGTGCTCCGCTGGTTGAGCCGGTGGAAGCCGATAGCACCGTGACCATTGTCCGCCCCGATGGCACGAACCTTGTCTCCGGGGCCGGCGTGGTCGTGAGTTCCTCCATCGCGACTTATGAGGTAACTCTGCCGGCCTCGGAGATCTTGGACGAGGGATGGGACGTGGTGTGGTCGCTGGCCTTCGAGCCCGGCGAGACTCCGGACGAGTTCCGACACGGCGGCATCCTGGTGGAGTACAGCCTGTTCCCCGTGATCTCCGAGCGGGAGATCTACATCGAGGAACCCGAGCTCCGTCACCGCGTTCCACAGGATCAGGGCCCGGAGGGAGACGACACCGGATGGCAACCGCAGATCGACGCAGCGTGGCACTCCGTCATCCGGAGGCTCATCGAGCGTGGTGAGCGCCTGTGGAAGATCCGCGAGGCCGTGGGCTTGCATGACGCCGTGCTCTACGAGGCCCTGCACCGCTGCTGCAAGTCCGCAAAGCAAGACCCAGACGGTATCTGGCTCACCAAAACCAAGGGCTACAGGTACGACGCTCGGGACGCCTGGGGCCAGCTCAAGCTCCAGTATGACACCGACACTCCCACCGAACGGCGCGGGCACGGCCGAACCAACCTGTGCGCCGTTGGGAGGCCGGCGTGGTAAGCTACCAGACGATACTCGAAGCACTCGTGCGGGCCATCGTGGCTCGCGATGTGTCGCAGTACCAGCAGAGCGATAGCGACTCCTGGACGCACGCGCGGACCCTCGGCCCAGGCGATCGCGACTGGAAGCACCTCGAGTTCCGCATCCATCTGGGCGGCGCTACCACGCAGCGTCAGGCGCGCTGCCTGGCTCATGAGGGCTGCTACATCGAGTTCATGCACCGCGACAAGCCGGATGGTAACTCGAGTAACCATGGGCGCATGCTGGACGCTGCGCGAGACCTGCTCGAGCTGCTGGCTACCTGGGGCATGGCTGGTGTCGGAGTCCGCACCGTCCCAGAGGGCTACCGCATCACCGACACCGACGGCGAATACGCGAAGATCCGCGTTCACTTCCACTTGCAGATCACCGACTGGAGAGCATGATGGCTACCAAGCTCGAGACCGCCCTGATCATCAAACACCAGATCTTCCTGTCTCCCGACCCCGCAGACGAGAACGGCGCGGACGGTAGCCCGATCCCCATCTCCAGCGAGCAGACCGACCGCTGGAAGCAGGGCCAGGGCCTCGCGCAGAACGATCGAGAGTACCAGCGCAAGCGCACCCTTGCGCCGTCCGGCGTGGACGCCTACAACACGCTCGGGGCGGGCGGTCTCAACGACCGGCTCAATCAGGGCCTCGACCTCGACGAGATCAAGACCTTCTCGATCAAGTGCACCGGCGGTGAGATCGACGTGATCGGTGGGACCGGAACGCCCCTGCCGATCTTCACCACCGCCGCGTCTGGCATCCACCTCGAGGCCGGCCACATGGCCGCATTCTCGCTCGGCCCCGCTGGGCTGAACGTCGAGGTAAACAGCCTGTTCGACATCGTGGAGAGCTCGGGCAGCAACCCCGCCTCCTACGTCCTGACCATCACTGGTGCCAACTAATCGGGAGCCACCATGAGCAACATCCCCGCCAACTTCACCGACGGTGTGCTGACCATCTCCGACGACAACGGCAACTCCGCTACCCTCGTCTGCGCGCAGGGTGACATGAGCCTGTCTGGTCTCATGGCCAAGGGTCGCCAGGTGACGGCCTCGGAGTCGCGTGGTGGTCTCTGTGGCCTCCGCAAGGCCGCGCGCGCCTTCCCGCAGCTCACCTTCTCGGCCGAGCTGAACGCGCCCTATGGCGAGTTCCAGGCCCTCGCGCTGGGCGAGACGATCGGATTCAAGTCTGTCACCGAAGACATCGGTGACGCCGACTGCGTGGACTTCGATTTCAGCTTCGACTACAACGCCGAGTCTCGCGACATCACCAGCGAGGATCTGCACTTCTCGGATCTGACCTTCACCGAAGGCGACCCGAGCACCGTGAGCTTCACTGCGACCGTCTACGGTCCGCTCGAGCTCGACGGCAACAACATCATCCCCAGCCGCTAACCCGTAGGCCATGCAGGAGGAACACATGAGCCACGAAGCCCCCACCATCGACCTGAACGGCTGTGAGGCCGTCCTGGTGCGCCCTGGTGCCCTCGCAGGGATCGCCATCTCGAAGAGCCATGGCCAGATCCAGAACATGCCCCTTGAGCAGCTGTTCGCCACCCAGGCCGCCGCCCTGGCGATCTGCTGGCCGCCGAACCGCAAGTGGCCCGGCCGGCTCCGTCCGCGCCCGTGGCGCACCTCGCAGCGGATCGAGGACTACGGGGCCGAGATCTTCGAGGATCTGGCGGCTGGCGGCTGCGGCACCATCGCCATCATGGAGGCCGGCGTCCCTGCCTATCACTGGGTCGTGCAGAACACGATCAGCGCGCAGGGGGTGAAGACCTCCGAGGATTTCTCCGAGGCCCCCGAGGGGGGCTGATGCTGGCGATCCTGGCCATCTGCGAGAAGCACGGCCAGGATCTCGAGTGGTTCGACGGCTTGCCAGCTGGCGAACAAGAGCTCCACCTGGCGCGCTGGAACCACCAGCAGAAACAGATCGCGCGTGCGCGCAAGGCGGCCGAACGCAACGCAGCTCGAGGCGGGCGTAGATGAGCCGAAGCAGCATCAGGTTCGCGAGCGAAGGCGTCGAGGTCGAGATCGGCGGTGAGTTCTACGACCACCTCCAAGAGGTGCTGTCGTCCACCGAAAAGGCTACCCTCAAGGCGTTTGAGGACGCCATGGAAGAGACCAGGGCTGAAGCCCTCACGCTATGGCCTCGCCGCACCGGCAGGTCTGCGGAGAGCTTCGAGATCTTCACCCGCCTCGGGTTCGACACCGTGGAGACGGTGCTCACGAATACGCAGCGCTACGCGTTCCTGATTCGCTTCTCACGCTTCACCAGCGCCGAGCTACGCGATTCTGGCCGCACGCCCGCACAGAGGCGTTTTCTGGCGAAAAAGTTTGGGAGGGGAGCGCCTACCGATGACTTGACCATGCGGCACGCCTTCTCAACCCTGGTGCGCACGCCCGCCAGCCGTCGTGAGCGCGCCCTCGTGCGCAAGCTCCAGGCCGAGATCCTGGCCATCGCCGACGGGAAGGTAGTCAGATGACCACGAAGGCGACCGTCACCTATCGTGCCGATATCAGCGATCTCCGTCGCCGTCTGGCGGAGATCCCTGACGTCACGAAGGCCGAGGCCAAGCGCATGGTCCGCGAGCTGCAAAATCAGCTCAAGGCGGCCGAGAAGGCAGCGAAGGCCACGAACGCGGCCATCAGCAAGGATGCGGCCGGCAAGTTCAGCAAGGGTGCCGATAAGGCCACTACCAGCGGGAACAAGCTGAACCGGAGTATGACCGGGATCGCGCAGCAGATGCCCGACGTGATCAGCCAGCTTTCTGCCGGGGCTGATCCTCTCCAGGCTCTCGCACAGCAGGGGCTACAGGTTGTTCAATCGGCCGGCCTTATGGAGGCTGGTTATTCCGCCCTGCTTCCTGCTCTCGCGCCAGTCGGGATCGCCTTCGCTGGTGTGGCTACTGCTGTCGGCCTCTACATCGCAGAGACGGAGATCGCACGAAAGGAGACGTTGGAGCTTGGCGGTGAGGTCTTCGGCCTGTCTCTCGATCTGGACGATCTCGAGGATAACCTCGACGCTGGCGAAAAGGCCATGGAGCGTGTCCGCTCGAAGGCCGAGGATACGGCGACTGACGTTGCTGTGCTACGCGGTGAGATTACGAAGCTCGCAGCCGCGCAGGAGCGCGCTGCGCGTGGCGTCGCAGAGGATATGCTGCCCGCGTTCACTGCGACCGCGCAAGAAATCACCACGATGCAGAAAGAGGTCGAGCGGCTCGAGGGCCAGCTCGAGCGCTACCAGCGAGTAGCGGACGACGTAGACATCTTCATTTCGGACCCGACGGAAGATCTCGAGCGCGCCCGCGAACGCCTGGCGACCGCACAGGAGAATCTCCAGGCTCTCAAAAAAGAGCGGGTGGAGACACAGGAGCTCGTGGTAGAGAAAGAGACGCTCGAGGACGCAGAGGCTCGCGCTCGCACGACCTCTCGTGAGCGCGCACGCGAGGACCGCAAGGCCAGCCGAGAGGCCAAGAAAGCAGAGCAGGAAGCCATCAAGCGCCTCCAGGAGTTCGAGGCCATCCGAGCTGCGGCGGCTTCCGACACGTTGACCGATCTCGATCGTATCAACATGGCCGAGCAGGAACAGCTCGATAGGCTGCGTGAGCTCGCCGTAGCCAGCGGCCGGCAGTCCGACGCTACCTCGGCCATGGCCGAGGTAGAAGCGCGCGCAGCACGCGACAGAGAGGCTGTGACGCAATCCCTGATCGAGCAGAATGATAAGCTGTCCGTACAGCTCGGGCTCGTTGAGGATCTGGCCGAGGCCCGTGGGCTCAATCTGGATGCAGCGAACCAGAGTCAAGAGCTCGCCCTCTTGACGACCCTCGAGCAGATCGCGGCAACCCATGGATTGGGAGAGGCCGAATCCGATCTCCATGATCAGCGCGTCGCCATGGCAAAGGAGCTCCAGCGAGTTCAGACGAGGGCGGTTGCTGATATGCTTGGAACGGCCTCCGAGCTCGCGCTCATGGCCGCCGAGAAGCAGGCACAGGGCAATGCCAAGGTAGCAGAGCAGTGGTTCGGCTGGTATCAGGGTCTCGCCATCACGCAGGCCACGATTAATGGCCTCCTGGCCAGCACGAAGGCGATTGCAGACTACGGCCTGCCATGGGGCCTCGCCGTCGCGGCTGCGTCCGCCGGTCAGGTCGGAGTCCAGGTCGCTGGTATCAAGGCGCAGAGCCTCCCCACGTTCCACGCTGGCGGAATCACCTATGAGGCCCCTGTGATGGCCCCTGACGAAGGCTTGGCGGTCGTCAGACCCCAGGTAGAGGCCCTGCTGACCACGCGCGGTATCGACGCCGCTGGAGGCCCAGAGGCCGTCGCGCGGCTCAACAGGGGTGAGGCCGGCGGACAGCAGCAGCTCGTGATCGAGCAGGTCTACAAACACAGGGTGTTCGGGCGCGTCGTTCGCGATAGCTTCCGTATCCCAGGTTCGCCGACTCGCCGTGTGATCAAGCAGGGCTCCCGCGTCGGCCACCGCCGTAGGAGGTAGCCCATGGGCTCCGATGTCAGCCGCCCCACGTTGCAGGGTCTCGGTATGCACGACCTGCGCCTGACCACCGACTCGATCTGGACCGCAGAGAGCAGCTTCACGCAGACCGGGCCGACCGCAGGCGACCCCCAGGACCAGGGCACGAGCGCGATGGTGCTCTACGCATCCGGTGACCAGGAGGATAGCACCCACGTCGAGATCCTTGTCACCGACCCTGGCAACCCTGGCCCCGCCCGCGCTCGATTCGTCCATCGCGACTCGACCGCAGGTAACTACATGGGTCACGTCCAATACCTGCCCCTCATCGGGCCCTGGGAGTCCATCCTGTGGACTGACGGCACCAGCGGCATCGTGAGGGCTACCAGCACGCCGCAGAGCGTGACCCTGGACGACGACACCGTATCGACTGTGGTACAGGCGACCTACGTCAGCGCGGGCACGACCTACCGCGTCCTGGCCTACCTGCGCGATCCCGACTCCCCCTGGAGCTGGACGCCAGTAACGGTGTATCAGCAGGACGCTGTACCAACCGACGGCTACTGGCCGTGTCAGCTCGTGCTTCCCTCTGGACGCCTCCTGTGCGCCCACTGGATCGAGGACACAGATAACGACCTGGCACAGGTCAGGGTCCACTACAGCGACGACAGCGGCTCTACGTGGGCCGTCTACTCGTCATTCGCGCTGCCGGATGCCATCGACATCAGCGGAACGCCTGGCTCCGCTGCTGACGGCTACGCGCTTGGGAAGCTCCGTATGGCCATGCTCAATGGCCAGGTGTGCCTCGTGGCCGGCCTGACTGCCAACGATACCGATCTCACTTGGCGTGAGCAGCAGTGGCAGTATGCCAGCGAGGACGACGGGATCAGCTTCGAGCAGGCCGACACCTTCAACCGGCAGTCGTTCGGCTCGAAAGCCACTGCCTGGGATATGGTCGCCACCAGCACCACGATCCTCGTTTGCAACGCGAACGCAGATCCGGACATCTTCCGGCTCGGCAGCGCGGACGAGCCACTGACAGCGGCCGAACGTGTGTCACCCGCCGTGACCCCATCATGGGTCTACATCCTCGGTGGCGGTGGCGTTGTCCAGGACGGCGACGTATCGATCTGCGTGGATGAGGCCGGCACGCTGTACGTCCATGGGAGGGACGTGGGGGCCACTTCCGAGGCGTGGTGCTCCACGATCCGTTCCACCGACGATGGAGCCTCCTGGGTGGAAGCTGGGGCGTCTCCGCGTGGTCCTGGTGTGTGGTGGGATGCCGAGGACGCCGACACCTATCCTCGCGACTTCACCACCACTGTTCAGCGTGCTCGGGTCGTCCTCTGCCACAACTGGAGCGCTAACCCAGGCAACGAGGATAGCAGCCTGGGAGCGTTCTACCTCGGCGGCTACTCCGATCTGACGATGCCAGCGCTCTACAGCGCGCTCACGCAGGATCAGGATTACGCGAGCTGGTCTACCACCTGGCTGCCGTTCGACACGCCCGACGCGGTGGGCTGGACGGCTGTGGGTATCGGCACGGCAGCTCTCCAGTCAGGAGCGCTGAACATCTCCACAGTTGCGCAAACCCGCTACTACCAGACCACCACGATCGGCTCGGTAGCACAGGGCCTCATGGTCAAGGCGCAGCTTTCGCTCGTCAGCGGTGGCAGCCTATCGAGCAATGACGTCGCATTCGACCTGCACACCGACGACGGAGCCGAGGATTACCATGTGTCGATCCGATTCGCGTCTACCGGGTTCCGCGTGTACGACGAGAATGCGGCAGCTATCATCGGCACCATTTCCGCCCCCCCGGCCGGCGGTCTCCAGCTGATCGCGGCACTCACGGATGGCGACTTCGCTTGCTGGTATCGCCCGACCGACACCAATGAGGAACAGGACTGGAAGGCCGGCCCTGCCTCGAGCACCGTGTCAGACGGTGGCGGGACCGGCACGGCCGCCAATCAAGTGCGCTGGGGACACATCTCCGCGTCGTCAGCTGTGTCGGACTGGACCGAGATGCACCTGACTTTCGCGGGCAACACAGGTGCCCAGCTGGCCGGCGGGTTCACCAACCCTGACGATCTGACCGGCCGCGAGTTCAGCGCCATCGGAACCTATGTGTCAAGCGGCGTCGTTGTGTCGGCGGTGGATGGCCCCGCTATCATCGGTGATGAGTGGCACGTAGACACGGCATACCGCTACGCGATCGAGAACGTGCTACAGCACTCCCCGCGCATCACCTGGCGCAGCACGGTGGACAACCAGGTAGTAGATATCGCGCTTGCCCTGGATGAGACGCTGCTCGGCTCGGATGACTCCATGCCAGGCAACGATATCATTCACTGCACGCTGCTGGGAACGAACATCCGTGAGGCGCTGTTCCAGCGGTACGACGCGGGCTCGAGCACCTGGATCACGCTGGCCACCATGAGGGCCGACACCGGCCGCACGGGCCTCCACTGGACGCGCCGGGGCAACACGATCATCCCCTCGAACAGCGACGGGGTTGATACGCCATACCTGCTTCACAACGACTTCGCAGGCGGAACGGCCCGCCTCTCGAGCTCTACCGAGTTGCGTCGGATCGTGTCTCACACGGAGGGCCGGTTCGGGATCGGTCCCGCCAAGCGGCCTACGCTCGTGCTCGAGGGCGTCACCGGCAGCGAGGGCACCGGGGGCACCGCTGGCGAGATCTGGGCCCCCCGCATGTCCGCGCTCGTCAAGCTCAACGGGGAGCGTGGAGCGGCGTATCGGCTGCGGATCACTGCTCACAGGACCGTCGATGGCTACTACGAGATCGGACGCCTGCTGATCGGTCACGTCGGCGTGTTCGGCAAGCTCCCTGATTGGGGGCGAGCGGTCGAGCTCAACCACGGCACGGAACAGCGCGTAGCCCGCGACCGCACCCGCCGTGCGCGCAAGGTGGCCCCACACCAGCGGACCCTCGAGTTCACCCTGGTTGACGGCGTGGATCAGAGCAAGGTGTGGACGACGGATGATCCGGACTACATCCTGGGCAGCAACGCCCCCTCCGCAGAGCCCGTAGCCTCTGCCTACGATACGCCCTATCTGCTCGAGGGGCAGGATCGATACACCGACGGCCCGCTGCGAAGCGTCGTGTACTTCCCGCGCTTCCCGAAGACCGCACCCACGCTGACGCTCACCAGCAGACACGAGTTCATCGTCCTGGACATCGACGCGCCCATTCGGCTCGAGACGGTGCTCGGGACCGAGAATGAATCGGAGCTGCTGCGCGTGGCGCAGATCAGCGGCACGGAGCGTGTGTAATGTCCAGGCTGACCAGGGCTGACGCGGTAGAGGTCGAGCTCGTCTGGCTGCTCGAGGTCGAATGGGCAGGCCAGATGTATCGATTCTCGTCCTACCCGATCGACGTAGAGACGGCTGACGGCGACTACATCCAGTTCGACGGGGGCCTCGAAGCTATCGAGATCGAGGAACAGCTCGGCTTCCTGGCTACATCTCCAGAGCTACAGACAGTGGCGATCGATGTGGTGTTCCCGATCGACGTGGCCCTGCGTGTGTCGCGTGGTCATAGCCTGGACGGCGCTACGGGTGAGCTGTCTCGGCACGTCGTCGGGGCTCTGTACGATCTGCGACGCCGGATGGTGGTCGGGCAGCTCGTCGAGCCGCAATACGGCGCAGACGGTGAGCCTGTGTCGTTCAGCCTCGAAGAGAACCCATACGATGATACGGCCGTCGTGCCGTCTGCCTCCGCGATCGTCTCCGAGGCCACCTGGCCAAGCTCGTCGTACAACGTCCCCGAGGCGTCGATCGGGCTCTACTACCCCGAGGTGTTCGGACAGCCTGGGCTCTACGTGACAGAGGCAGGCGCGTCAGGGGAGGGCCGTGGCTCGCCTACAATCGTGGTGCATCAGAGCGGCAACGACGCAGCCAGGCTCGTCATTGCAGCGGGCCGAGTCCAGGCTACGACCGTCACGATCATTGACGAGGACGGGGTATCGGCCGTGTTCGACGTTGAGCTAATCATCGACGGCCTCGGACAGGCCGTGTCTACCGTGGATATCAGCGCAAACCTGACGCTCGACCGCACCCAGGAGCTCTGGACCTGCTGGCACTCTGGGCCGGCTATGATCGGTGTGTCTGGAGCTGGCTCTCTGCTGCGACGGATGCTGCTGCTGTCCTCCCTGCGTATCGATCTGGGCCGACTACAGGCCGTCGTCCCCTCTCTCGACCGCTACGACGTGGCCGGGTACTACGACACGGCCGTGAGCCCGTGGGAGTGGGTACAGGACAACCTGCTCCCGCTGCTGCCACTCACGGTGGCCGCGAGCCCTGACGGCCTGGCTCCCATCCTGTGGAACTACGACCTTCGTAGCGTGCAGACGCGATACACCATCGAGGAAGAGGTCAACGCGTCTCGCGTGAGCCCCGTCACGTATGACCGCGAGCCACGCGATGTCGTCAACGAGATCCGGGCCTCCTACGCGATCGACGGCCTCGACGGCTCACTGCGTACCCTGACACATGGCCCGAACGCCGTAGCAGGCAACATCGCGCAGACCACCAGCCGACACAGCCAGGTCAGCGGGCGTCGCCCGCGTGGCGTCGTCGCTGACGTGCTCGAGACTGACATCGTGTGGACTGACCGCACTATGCGTCTCATCCTCGCGTGGATGATTCTGTCGAAGGCCCTCCCGACGCGAGTGATCGATTACGACCTCGGCGACGAAGCCGCGTGGCTGGACATTGGCGCACCCGTCAGGCTCGTCTCTGCGCCGCTCCATATCGATCAGGCGGCCCTCGTGGTCAACCGCAACCACACGGATGCCGGCGTGCAGGGCTTTACCCTGCTGATATCAGAGGACATCGAGGACGAGCAATAGCTGTCGAAATCGGATACCTCCCTGCTCACCCTGGAGTCCGACGACAACCAG
>CAYZDQ010000001.1:0-15429 GCA_964476955.1 uncultured Anaerolineaceae bacterium | reverse complement strand
GAGGAACACTGAAATGCGCACGATCTACACCGTTGGCCTCGCGTCTTCTCTCGTCCTCGTCCTGCTGGCTATCGCCATGTGGGCGACCCCTGCATTTGCCCAGGTGGCCGGCGCTGTCATCGAGCCTGGCACCCTTGGCGCTGTCGGCGTCGGTGGGAGCGCCCTGAACCTCCTGGGTCTCGGGGTGGCGGCCGGCAAGGGTCAGCAGCAGCTCAAGGATCATGCCAGGCGGCTCAAACAGCTCGAGGCGCTGCCAGGTGAGCTGGCAGAGCTCAAGGCTGGGCAGACCGGACTCAAGGCCGGACAGGAAGCCCTCGATACGCGACTGGACGATCTGCGTGAGGACATCGGCAAGCGGATCGACGGCCTGCGGGAGTCGCTGTGAGCCGCATCGTTTCCCTGCTCGAGCTGGGCTCCCCCGTGCGAGCTCTGGCAGACTCCCGGCACCTCCCATGTTGCACGCTCACGGCCGCTGTGTCCCTGGCCCTGGCTGGGCGCGTGCCGAGCAACCCGCTATCGATCAGCGCGTGGTCTCGCATGGAGCCCCAGGCGGATTGGTGGGAGCGGGCGAACATCGACCTCGAGCAATGGCAGTCGCGCAAGTGGTCGCCGCTGCTGGCCTCTATGGACCTGCTCGGGGGCGATCTGCACATCGGGCCCGCCCCCAAGCTGCTCGAGGGCCGAGCCCACCTGGTGCAGGATTGGCGACGCGATCTATCCAGCGGACACAGCTACCTCATCCTGCCCACGGCCTCTGGCTGGCTGCTCGCTGACAGCTCCACGCGTCGCGGCCTGCGCATGGGCCCTCTCACGTCATGGCCTCGCCTCTCTGGCCGGCTGTGCGGCGTCCTGGCCTTCCCTGTGGGTCTGTAGCCGTCCGTAGCCCTGGGGCTCTCCTGGGGCTTGTGGTGCGCTCTGGCGCGCTATGTGGTATGGTGTCTGGGCAACCTGGGGCGGGAGCCCCGCAACAACAGCAACAGGACGTGAACCTATGCGCAAGCTCAACACCGCCTCCATCTCCATGGGCCTCGACCTCATCGAGGATCTGATCGACTCCGGCCTCTCCGAGGACGAAGCCATCGAACGCACCGCCGCGTTCCTCGACGCGCTGCTGCCCCTCGACACCATGCTGCCCGCCCCCTACGGCGCTGTGGCCGAGACCGCCGACGGGCCAGCCTTCGAGCTCATGCTGACCTACGCCTGGAAGTGGGTCAAGAACAGCGACGAGCGCAAGACCCGGCGCAACGAGCGCCGACAGGAGCGCATGGAACAGAAGGCCCGCCGCCGCTCCGTGAAGGAGCAGCAGGAAGCCATCCGCGCGAAGCCCCGGGGCTGATTCCATGCATCCCAGCGTCGCGCACATCCTCCAGTTCTTCGCCCACGAGCACCTGCCGGAGCACCTCCAGGCCATCTCGAAACCGTTCTGTGATCTGGCTCGTCAGATGGCCGAGCAGTGACCGAGCCCCCGTCGGTGGTCACCGGCCTGGAACCCGTAGCTCCCCTGCAGCCCCCGCCTCGGCGGGGGCTTCGTCGTTCATGCCGCGCACCATCCGAGACCCTCGACGGTCCTGAACCCGCGCGCAACAGTGAGCGCGGCGCAGTCCCTGGCCTCCCTGTATGTCTCCGGTCCGTAGCTGTCGGCGTAGTCGCTGATCACGTTGTACCATCCATCTACTTCTCGGTAGCTGTACTGCACCGACCACTTGTGAGCTCCGGTCCATTCATCGAATCGCCGGATCTCCACGTCGATCTCCTGCGGCTTTCCATTGAGAGTCGTGGTTGCATTGGCGGTGTAGTAGCCTGGATAGACGCGTCGGAACTTGATGGGCTTCATGGCTACCTCTTCTCGATGCGTGGACGCGTGCTGGTTTCTGCTTCCACATCATCGGCCATGGACTCGGCCTCATCGCGAGCCCATTGCTCTGTCGCGCAGGTGATCGGGTCACAGAGCCCAGTACCGTCCTCGACCATCCAGGCCCCGCACTCGGTTTCGGTCAGGTAGATCGTGAATTCAATGTCGTCTCCCTGCTGCGCGGTGCCGCGTGCCATCATTACGGCGCGGCGGAGGGCGGTGGCTGCGGACTTGCGGGGCATGGTCTCTCCAGTGAGGCGGGAGGGGTTGAGGTGTTTCCCGCTGCTCATGTAGATACTCTATGACCCCGTGCGGCTACCGTCCACAAGAAAACGTCACCATGCGGCATTTTCTACCGGCAATGCTTGCAGGGCTCGTGCCCGTCGCAATGCGGGCAGTCGTCGCCGTCGTCGTCGCCGTCGTCGTCCCACGCGGGCTGTGGGGCCGCTGGGGCTACCTGGTACGTCTCGACCTCGTAGCCCTTGCGCTGGAGGTGCGCCCCACGCTCGAGGGCGTGAATCGGCGTCCAGGGGCCCCATTCGCGCCAGTCGGGGAAGAGCCTGTGGTTCCTGTGGTCGGGTGGCAGTCGGTAGCGGATCATCGTGTCGCGCGGAATCGTGGCTATGCGGATCAGCTCCCGGATCACATCCACGCGGTTTTCGTCTGGGAATTCTGCCAGGACGAGCAGCAGAGCTCCGTAGTCCTCCGCGTCGAGCCTGACCATGATTTCAGCTGCCCATTCTTTGCGGGCCATGCGAACCTCCGTGTAGTTACTCGGGTTACTATCGCGCTGTTCTCGCCATTGAGATCAGGGCTTCTCTGAATTCGATTGGGGTAGCTGCTGCGCGTGCCTTTCCGACGCGGGGCCTATTGTCATGGGCCTTTGTCTTGTTACCACACCAGGACACAAGGGCTTGGCATTGCTGGTCTCGCAGGTGGCCCCACTTGAGCGTAGGCAGTTCTACGCCATACGCGTAGAGCCAAGTTGCTTTTTTGGCCACATGACCATAGCGCCACTGCTCGACGTAGCAGGTCCAGCCACCGTCAAAGAGCCCGGCCGAGACCCAGCCGCCGCCAGTTGGAGGTTTGAGCAGGCCGAATGCATCCCAGGCGTCAGAATAGGCCGGGTGCTCAAGGACGCCGCCAAACCTTCGGACAGACTCAAGGGCAGCCTTGAAACACCCGCCGTCGTCGCCCCGCTTGTGTCCCCAGCGCGCTTCTACCAGGCCAGCCAGGCGGCACCACCTCGAGCACGGCGGATGCGCCACAACAGGCCACGGGCCGTCGTACAGCCTGGCGTCCCGTTGCTCGTCCCACAGGTCTACGCCCTCGAGGCCGAAGTAGCAGCCGCCGGTCTGGACGTACAGGGCGGCGATCATCACCACCCCCCATAGGATTGCTGTGCAGGTGTCCGCGCTGGGAGGCAGATGCCGCGCCAAACCTTGCGTTTGCGCTGGACCTGCTCATAGCCCTTTTTCTTCATCTGACGGGTGAGCCACCGCTGCGAACGCCCGTATTCACCGACCTCCTTACACCATTTCTGGAACGCCTCATAGAGCTCGGTATTGTCCAGCTCTGCGGCCGGGCCATGCTGTAGCTCGTCCTCGATGAAATCGGCTACGATATCCATCTCTCGCCGGTAGGACTGCGTAGCTTCGATGACTCCCTCGGGCTCCTGGAGCCCCATGCTCTGCCACTCCAGGCAGCCACGGACGGCCCATGCGAGCACGCCCTCGAGCTCATTGGCGATCAGCCACTCGACGAAATCTGGGTCTTTGTCCGGGTCGGTCTCGAAGTCGTGGAGGAACGGGATCAGGCGGATACGCCGCCAGATGCCCTTATCGGTGCCCTTGATGATCGGCTTGTGGTTGGTGAGCAGCCAGGCTGTCAGCTGCGGGATGAAATCGAACCACTCGCCGCGCATGAACCGCGCGCTCATTACCTCTCTGTCACCGCCTGTGACGCCCTTCACGGCTTGCTCGTCCAAGGGCTTGCCCTCGGCCGTCTCGGACGCCACGACGAAGCGTGGGCCGTCCAGGGCCGCCAGATCGTTAGGGATGGTGCCATCCTTGCGCGACATGAACGTCTCTGGATTGGTGCCTACCGCGTATTCCCCCAGGCACTCACGGATGGCTCCGATCAGGGTGGATTTTCCGTTGGAACCACCGCCCCAGCAGACCACGAACACCTGTTCACGCACGGTGCCCGCGATGGAGTAGCCGATCAGGCGGCGCAGGAATTCGACCATATCCACGCGCTGTTCCATGATCCGCAACAGGAAGTCCTCCCACATCTCGCTCCCGGCTTCCGGGTCGTACCTGACCGGGCAGAGCTTCGTGCAGAGGTCGTCGCGCCGGTGAGGGTGCAGCTCCCCCGTTCGCAGATGGATCGTGCCGTTGGCGCAGTTGAGCAGCCACCGATCGCCGTCGAGGTCTGCTTTTGCCACGACCACGCGCGGATCGGACCGGGCCAGGTCGAGGGCAGCACGGATGGTGCCACGGCTCTCCGAGCGCTTCGCCCATGCCTCGATAGCCTCTGCCATCTTCGTTAGGCGCTTATGCTCATCGTCTTCTCCGTCCTGCTGGGCCTGCTGGGCGCGCTCACGCACTCTGTCGGCGTCCTGCCGGATGAGCAGCGGCACGCGGGCCATGAGCCGCACGATCCGCTCTGTGTCGTCTACGCGCCACCGCCGGCCGTCCCACACGAGCCAGCCGCCGTTAGGCAGGCTCGGACACCGCCGGATGTCATGGCCGAACGCATCCACGAGCCGGCAGGCGTTGCCATACTCGGTCAGCAGGCGCGCACGGCCCTCGTCGTCGTCGTCGTGGTCGAGCTCAACCGGCTCTGACTCATACTGGTCTACCACCGCGTCGAGGTAGCCGTCAGGCAGCGGGGGCGGCTTGAGCTCGTAGCCAGTCTCATCAATCATGCACCACACTCCAAATGTCTCATCGCCCAGCGGTCCAGATTGATCACGCGCATCGCGCCACACACGGGGCAGGCGCGCTTTTTCTCCGGATAAGTGCTCACAGCCGCACCCTACCGTACCACCGCGACAGCAGATGCAGCAGAGCGCTTACAGGCGTGCTGACGGCCGTGTCGAGGCTCTCTGCGTCGAGGTAGTCATCGCCGTCGATGCCAGACAGCTCGAGCAGATCGCCGAGCCTCATGTGTGCCGTGTCGCTGCTGTAGTTCGTGCCGGGGCGGTGGACGATGGCGATCGGGTGCCATCCCGTCTGGGCGTCGCGGATGGCCTGCTCGAGCTTCACTTTCGCGGGTTTGGTGCCGCAGTGGAGCTCGAGCCACAGGGGCAGCAGCTCGCCGAGAGGGGTCGTGCCCTCGATATCGGCTCCGTCGCTGCGGGCTCCGCGCGCCTGGATGCAGCGCTTCCAGGACGTACCAGGGAGGGCCGATTCCATGGTCTTGCACATCCGGCGCTCGTATTCCTGGCCCTTCGCGCGGTTCCGGCGGTTTCGCTGTGAGCTGGTCATTGGGATTCTCCTGTCGGGTGGGGGAAAGGTGGGTTGCGCGGGTGGGGACCTTCCGTCAGGACCCCTCACGACCCCGCGCGGCCGGTGTGGTGCTGTGCGCCCGTAAACCATACCCCAGAGGGGGAGCCGCCCGAGCATCCGGCACGACGGTCAGTCACACTGCCACACGCAGCGTTGGAGATGGCGGCTCTGTCGTTTCATCGTTTCATGAGTCTCACGGTTCGTGTGTCGTCCGCCGAGGGCGTGTTGAGCCCGACAAGGTGTCGTCTCGACCATTGTAGCCGATGGGCCGGCCTGCTGCAGCGTGAGGCCGCAGATTTTGCCCATCTTGATCCGCCCCACAGCACATCGAGCAGATCCGCGGCATCACCCCTGGTCAGCGCCCACGGCACCTTGATGAGGGCCCGGATCGGATCGCGGTACTGGGCCGGGATGTGGCGCGTGAGACGGGATGCCTGCTTGATGGCCTGCACCTGCTTCTCGCTTACCTTGACCATCCGCCATCCGCCGCCCTCAAACTCGCGCTTGCGGACGATCTCCGCGTCGAGCAGCATGGCGCGAACCTCAGTCAGGTACTCGAGCAGGCGATCGAGCGCGATCACCTCGGCCTCTTTCGCCTCGCGGGCCTCCGCTTCCTTGTCTCTCGTCATGGCCTCGGCCGCTTCCTCCATGGCGCGCCCGATGGCCTCGGCGCTGGTCAGTCCGTGCCGCCCGAGCAGCAGGTGAGGATCGAACACGAGCCCTTCCTCTTTCGGCCCCCAGCGCTCCACGGAGCCTGGAAACTTGCCAGCGTCGAGCACGCGAAGCACCCGGCCGATCTCCTGGAGAAAGCGCACACGAGCTCCCACGCGACGGCGCAGGCACAGCCAGCGCAGCCAGGGCAGGTCTACCCCCTCCGCGAGCAGGGAGACGTGAACCAGGGCCATGGGGTCGCCCCTGCGCAGGCCCTCGAGCAGTCTCCCGCGCTCTGTCGTCGAGATCTTGCTGTGGATGGCCATGGCAGGCAGGCCGGCCGCTGCGAGCCAGGTCGCGTGTTCCTTGGCGTCGGGGATGCTGGCAGCGCTCACGATGCCTGGCCCGTGGGCGTGCTCCTGGATCAGGCGTAGGCACTCGTCATCGACGGAGCCGGGCCGAGTCCCCTCATAGCGGACGTGCCGCATAGGCACGAGCACACGATCCCGCAGGGCGTCGGCCATGGTGTAGCGGTAGGCCACGGACGAGAAGAGGCTGATCGACTCCGACGGAAGGCTGCGGAACGGGGTAGCCGTGAAGCCCACCAGGCAGCGCGGCTCGAGCAGGGGCAGGATCTCGCGCACCTGGCGCGCCTCGGAGCCGTGAGCCTCATCCACGATAGCCAGGGCCACCGCTCGACCCTGTTTGGCGAGCTCGTCACGCAGGCTGGCCAGGGAGGCGGCACAGGTGACGATCACAGGCCGGTGAGGCTGCTTCCGATCGGCGTAGTATTCGCCGACCTCGAGCTGCCCGAGCCTGGCCCGCAGGGTGCCCGCGAGCTGGCGCACGAGGGCCTGACGGGGCGCGGTGAACACGATCGCGCGGTCCCCTCGACGGTGCATGGCGAGCCAGGCGATCTCGGTCTGTAGGATCGACTTGCCCGAGCCCATGATGGCGGCCACGATCGCGCGCTCGCCTCGCTTGATAGCCTCGATGACGATCGGCAGCGCTTCGGCCTGCCAGGCGCGGGGCGTCCAGGGTGCGCCCTCCCAGGGGATCGGCCTCATGAGCGGGCCTCTGGCGCTGGGTTGCGCTCCATGTAGAACAGCGCGGCCCACACCGGGTCAGGGTCGGGCGGTGCCCAGTCACACCGACAATCGTTGCTTGTGCAGGCCCACGGGGCTCCAGTCGCCCGCAGCCATGCCAGGCTATCAGCTGGGAGCCATGCCCATCCAGCTGGCACCAGATCGCGCGGCGGCCACACGGCTTCGAGCGGCCCTGGGATGACGCTATACGTATTGCCATCCTGATCGACCCAGCACCCCGGGCCTACTTGCTCCGACAGCCGCCACCGCCATTCGACCGAGAGTGCGAGGACACGCGCAATCAGGTGTGTAGTGTGGGTCATCGCGCACCCTCCCTCACGATCTCACGCTCTCTCCGCTCATTCTCACGCATGGCTCGTCTCTCCCAGGCTCTCTCCCAGGCTCTCTCTATGGTGTGGTGCCGGTCCATGACAGGTGGGTCAGGGATGGCCAGGTAGCGCCGCCAGTGGTTCCTCGACTCCAGGTGGCGGCGGTCCTGGAGTCTCTTGACCTCGAGCGCGTCGAGCAGGTCGGCAGGATCGAGGGTCAACGCGCGACCCTCCACAGCTTCGCCATCGCCTCCTGATGACGTTGCGGGTCGATCTCCGCTCCGAGATAGCGGCGGCCCTCGAGCGCGCACGCACGGGCCATGGGAGCCATCCCGGCGTAGAGGTCGAGCACGAGGTCTCCCGGCTCCGTCCAGGCCCGCACCATGGCGCGCAGCCACTCGAGGGGCTTCTCCGAGTGCTGGCCGGGGATGCTGCGGTGTTCGTTGAGCAAGGTCTCACGGGGCCGGCCCAATGTGCCGCGCGTGAAGACCGCGATCGGCTCGCTCTGGCCTCGCCAGTGATAGCCCACGCCGAGCTGCCCGAGCTTGACCCATGCGCCCCCGGTGACTCTGGGCCCCCAGCGTGGTCCAGCCCCACCAGCGGCCATCCACTCGGCGTCTTTCGGCCAGGTGTACCAGCAGGCGAAGCGCGCGGCCGGGCCAGCGCAGTCATAGGAGGCGTCCAGGTGCGCGACGATCTGCGCCTCCGTGATCAGGTCGTACTGACCATCGGCGTTGCCGCGAACGCCTGCATTCTGGTAGACCCACGGAGGGTCGGCGTGAACCAGCGTGGCCCCTCTGCACTCGGCCAGGATCTCGGCCACGTCGCAGCAGCGCAGGTCGATCCCTTCCAGGGTAGGGTAGGGCCTCGAGCCCCACATGGTCATCTGCTGCTCACTCATCGCCGTTCCTCCGGATAGACAGGCCGGGCCGATCCCGATTCGAGCCCCTGTGTGATGGTGCGCCGGATCTCACGCTGACGGCCCTGGACGGTGCTCTGTGCGGCGGCCTCGAGCTGTGCTCGTGCGTCGTCGCCATCGAGCCCCCACAGGGCACCACCGACGAGGACGGCCTCACGGAACCAGGTGTCATGACGGCCGGTCGTGGCCTGCCTCACGCGCTCACACGCGTTGCGCAGTACGGCCTCACACCATCTGCGCTTCCGTTCGTTCTGTTCGTAGCCGCTGGGGAGCGGCCTGGGGGCCTCCTGTGTGGCCGCGCTATCCCGACGCGCCATGAGCTTAAGCAGCCACGCGGGGGCCTCCGCGACGGGCGAGCGGTTGATCCAGGTGTACTCACCGTCTTTCGTCACCGTAGGCGGCACCACCACGTAGGAATCCTCGGCGCGGACGTCGAGGCCGGCCAGAGCACCACGCATGATCGCATAGGTGCTCGGGCGCATCCCCTCGCCGTTGAGGAACCAGTAGTGATGGCCACCGCTCGGGGTCTTTGCCGCGAGCGTGCCAGGGAGGGCGAACCCCAGATCGCAGAGTCGGCGCATGGCTTCGAACCCGTCGATCAACTTGCGGCCCCTGGCTCTGCCCTCGTCTACGCGCGGTGGCTTCGTGTCTACGTCCAGCACCCAGAATAGCGGGCCGGGAACCACGCCGAGGCCGGCATCAGGCGCGCGATCCCACCACGCCCGGATCTGATCCGCATCCGTGGTAGCCCCAGAGCAGCCACGCGAGCCCCGGAGCGGGCGTTTCCCACCCGGCTCAAGAGGCAGCACGCGCAGTCCGCGCTCTGCGTAGTTCAAAGCTGGGCGTAGGAGGCTCATCTACCAGCCCCGCCAGACGTAGAGAGCTTCGCCGTCAGGGACACAGCCCTGGGGGCCGAGCGCTTCCATCTCGGTCTCGTTCATGAACCGGCGCAGCCTCACTCTGTGCCAGACAGCGCTATCGATGTCGAGGGGGCGCATGGAGCTCCCGATCTCGACCGTCAAACGGTTGCTCACCAGGTGGTGAGCGCTGCGCAGGTCGCCCTCAACAGCTGCCAGGGCCTCGAGATCTCGATCTGTGGGATCGTCGTGGATGGTGTACTGGAGCCCGTCGAGGTACCGCAGCACGTCCGCGCCATCCTCGGTCCAGATACTCGAGTACATCCAGATCTTCGGGACCGGGAGGCTGGCCATGCTCGAGGCGTGCCGCACGCGCTGCACCAGGTCGATCACGCGCTGGGGCTTGCGCAGGGGCTCGCCTCCTGTGATGGCGATCTCGCGCAGCCCGAGCAGGGGTGAGATCCGGTCGAGCTGCTGCATCTGCGCGCGGGCGTGCTCGAAGTCGTTGACGCACATTGCGCACCCACGACCGCACTTGAGCGTGACGATCACGCGTGCCTTTGTCTTGACCTGGGTCATCGGGCGCGCTCCATGGTGGCGGGCAGCTGGTGGGCGGGGTCGCCTTCCTCAAGCAGTCGCACGGCTACGGCGATGGTCTGGATGAGCTCCAGGCGCACGGCCTCGGGCGTGCCGGCCTCGTAGATCTGATGCAGGGCGGCCCGCTGCACCTCGCCGACCTCTTCGCCGAAGGCCGTCACCAGGTGGTCAGGATTCGGCCGCTTGGCTCGAGCGCGCTCGACCTCGGCCAGCACCTCATCGACCCAGCTGGGGCCCTGCACGACCTCGGCCGCGTTCATCAGGTCGCGGGTCTCACAGATCCAGCCCACGATCGGGCAGTCCTCGGGCACGTCGGTGATATCGCGGTCTCGCTCGGCCAGCAGGCCAGCGATGATGTGGTCAGCGGCCACCAGGGCGGCCAGGGCCTCACGCCCGAGGGCGCACATGGGGGGGCGGTTGTCGTTCATGACGCCTCCACACGGGCCGGCAGGAGCACACGCACCTCACGAGGGATGCGGAGGTAGGCCATGCAGGCAGCGCGGCCGAGGCGGTGCGTGTTCGCGCCGTGGGGCACGTCGCACGGGATCTGCACCAAACGGGGAGGCCCCTGTTTGCCCGCGTTGGCGTCGCGGGTGGGAGGGGTCCGGTAGCCGCGCTCATCGCAGCGCTTGAGGGAGTAGAAGCCGGCAGCTTCGCGCCAGGTAGCGATCGGGGTCATGTTCGGTTCCTCGTGGTTAGAAGGGGCAGTCATCGACGGCGACAGGGGCCGACTCGATGGGGGTGGGTTCGGTGGGCAGGGGCTCGAGGGCCTGCTCTGCGGGCTCGAGCTGGTGGGGCTCTTCGACGGGCTGCCGGCGCTGCTGCTCGGTCAGGCGGTGGTAGACCACGCCTTCGACGGTGGGCAGCTCACGGGCGATCCGCTCCTGGCGCTTGTCCTCGGGCTCGTCCTCGAGCTCCAGCTCGAGGGCCAGGGTCGCGATCACGTTGTTCACGTCGCCACGAGCCCGAGCGGCAGCCAGGGCACGCAGCAGGGCAGCTCGAGAGGACAGCTGCACGACCTCGAGCCCGTCGAGCATCACGAGCCGGACCGGCTGGGCCGAGACCACCGCGAGGGCGTAGACGAAGCAGGCGGCCGTGATGAGCTGCTGACTCTGCGACAGGTCGGAGTAGGGCACCTCACCGTAGCCGCAGTCAGCGCCGTAGCAGTCGGGGCCACGGAAGTAGGGCACGGGGAGCACGGCGTCGAGCCCTTCCTGTTGCACGAGCTGCCGAGCAGCGTCCTCGATCGGCTTGTACGCCTTGCGAGCCATGGTGTCGCGCACGTTCCGCAGATGGCCAAGGAACGCCTTGCACGCCTCGTGCGATTCACGGGCGATCTCGGCCTTGCGGGCGGCCTCCACGCTGGCGCGGTGGCTCACGTCCCACTCGGCGCGATCCTTGCCCCTGGCCTCGATGTCCTCGAGCTCGCTCGCGATCTCGCTGATCCGCTGGCTGTGGTCGATGTCCTCGGGCACGGCGGGCGGCTCGCTGTCCTCCCAGGTCTTGATCTGCGTTTTCAGCGCGGCGTAGCGCTGTCGGGCCTGCCCGAGGGCGTGCTCACGGGTGCGCTCGCGGTTCTCCCAGGCCGTGACGCGCTGCTCATAGCCTGTGCCCTCGGCAGTCAGGGCACGCTCTGCGGCCCCAAGCTGGCGCTGTGCGCTCCTGTGGGCCCTCTCGAGCTCGCGGCCGTCGTCCAGGTTGCCAGAGGCGACGGCCTCGGCTGCGTGGGCGTCAGCCTGGCTGGCCTGCGCCTCAACGAGGGCAGCGCGGGCAGCCTCGAGCCGAGGGCCGATCCCGAGCGGGTCGCCTTCGTGGCAGTGGACGCATTCGGCGTCGTTGGACACAGCCTCGAGCGCCGTGATCTGGCCGTTGGCTGACGCGACGGCACGGCGGGCTTCGTCATGCTGATCGCGGGCCTGCTGATGTGCCAGCACCAGGGGAGCGCAGTCCACGAGCGCGGCCTCTGCGGCTTCCAGTGCCCCTCGGGCGGTCTCGACGGCCGCGACGAGGGCGGGGTTGCGCTGCTCGGCGGGCTTCACCTCGGCGACCCCCAGGCGCTTCCCTTCCTCGGTCAGGCGGGCGATGTCCACGCGTAGACCCTCACCGCGCTGCTGGTGGCGCTCGAGGGCCTGCTGTGCCTGCTGACGCTCGGAGCCAGCACGGCGCAGGCGGGCGCGTTCCTCGATCAGGGCTTCGCGGCTGGCCCTGTCATCGGCCTCACCGCCGGGGCGCTTCGTGTCGATGCTCGCGGCGGCAGCAGCGCCGATCGCGGCCTTCGCGGTGCGGCCGGCCTGCGTGAGCTGGTGCTCGGTCCAGGTGATAGCCGCGTTGAGCCACTCTGCGCCGTCGTCGGCCGTGGGCAGCGCCTCGATGCAGAGATCGGGCCAGCGTGCCCCGGCGGTGATGCGGGCCTCACGCTGTGCCCTGGGGGCGTCCCACGACTCGATCACGCCGCCAGCGCGGGCGATGGTGTCGAGGACGTTGGCACGCTGGGAACGGGTCGATCGAGCCCAATCGGACAGGTTCCAGGCTACCGGCAGGTAGCCAAGGATCTTCGAGGCGGTCTCGTCGGCTTCCTTGGCGATCTTCGTGCGCGGGTTGGCGTCGAGCTCGCGGGTGAAGCCGCCGTGCTCGGCGGTGACGGTGACGCCGGTGTCGGCGGGGATGGTCTCGAGGTAGGGCCGGCGGGGGTCGGTGGGCGTCGAGGCGATGCCCAGTGCGGCGCAGACGATGGCGAGAATGCGCGTCGTCTTGCCCGTACCGTTCGGCCCGGTGAAGATGTCGAGGCCGGTGAGGTCGTGCTCGAACAGCTGGCACTTGAGGCCGATCGCGTGCTCGCCACGGCCCCGGATCGGGTGGACGGCGATGTGGGTGATAGCGCTCATGGGGCGCGTCTCCTGGTTGTGGTGGGTGGTTGAGGGATGGCGATCAGGAAGGCGAGGAAGAGGGCAGCGACGCCGAGGCACACGAACAGCCAGACGGGGAGGTCTACGAGCTCGAGGCCGTGCGCCGCCAGGTCATGGTAGACCAGGCGGGCGCGGGTCACGTCAGCCTCCGATGTCGGAGCGCAGAGCCCCGGCGTCGATGTAGCGGACAGCCAAGAAGCGGCGCTGTGCGTCGGAGAGCTCGCCGAGGGCCGGGCGACCCTTGGCGGCCCGCGCCTCTGCCAGCTGGGCCACGGTGTAGCCATGGCCCTCGAGCACGGCGTCAAGCACGATCGGGCCGGTCTCGCACGGGCGGACGGTCCAGGTGCGCTTACGGCCGCGCGTCTCGGTCAGGGTGACGTTCTGCACGCCGTCGATCCCGCTCATGTGGGAGACGCGGACGCCGCCGACCTCATCGTTCGACCACTTGACGCTCGGCTCGTTGTAGAGGGTCACAGCGTGCCCGATCCACTCGGCCGGCTCGTCGCCCCACATGGCCCGCAGCAGGCGAACCATGGTCTTGCAGGGCTTCCAGGGCTGCTCGTGGCAGGTGAGCCAGATCGAGACGGGCTGATCCCCCTTGCGCTTCGCCCGCGTGGTCTTCACGCGCCGGATATGCCCGGTCATGGGGGCCCCGATCAAGTCGTCTGCGTTGAGCTGATCACTCTTGGCGATGCAGGCCGCGCGGATGTTCTCGGCGTCGGAGCTCACAGCATCACCGCGCGGAGATCCATGGAGTAGATCCAGGCGTTGACGCGACTCATGGACTCGATGGCCTCGCGGATCTGGCGCTCTTCACACTCAAGCTTGCGGCCGGCGTCCTGCATGGCGTTGGAGTAGACGATCATCGCGTTGATCTGCGACACGGTGCGGGCTGTCTGGATTCCTTCCGTCCACCAGGGCAGACACGCATAGGTGGCGTCGATCATGTTGAGGACGGTGGTGTAGGCCGCATGGATGCGGTTCACGGCCTGCGCGTAGTCACGGCGGGCACGAGTGAGCCAGCGCACGCGCTGGCGCTCGAGGCGTTCCGCACGAACGGCGGCCATGAAATGGGCGTTGTCGAGGTCGATGGAGAGGCTCATGATCACTCCTGGGAGCTGGTGGGGGAGGGGCACGCCTGCTTCCCGTTGACGGGGCACTCGGCGCGGTCGTTGTGGGGGGTGACGTCGCATGAGGCGCATGGGTTCGGCTTGGCCAGCTCGCGAACCAGGGTCTCGACGGCCGGGCCAGCGTCGATGGGCTCTGGGTCGTAGCCTGGCGCGAAGCCGGGTCCGATCTCGACCTCGGGCTCGGGCTCGCTGACGGTGTGCCAGTGCTTCACGAGCCGGTCCATGGCATCAGAGTAGATGTTCCACTCGCCATCAGCGAGACCCGTCAAGCCCTCCGCGCGGGCCTTTGCGATCAGGCGCGTCTCTTCGGGGGTGGGGTAGCGCTCGAGCTGGGCGCGAAGGCCGTCGATCTCGGCCTGCTTCACGGCCAGTTCAGAGGCGTGAACGTCTGTCAGCGCCTCGGCGTGATCCTCCGCAGCCTGGAGCGCTTCACGGTGGAGCATAGAGACGCTGTCTGCCGTGTGGTGCGCGATGTCGGCGTGCACGGCCGTAGCCAGGCCCTCGAGCACGCCGAGCTCACGATCGAAACTGCGGTTCGGGATGGGGCGGATATTGGACATCAGATCTCCTGGTTGTCGGTGTCGATCTCCCCGAGATCGTCGGGGTCCATCGACAGGGTGGTGAGGGAGGGGCAGACGCCGGGCCACACGCCCGAGTCTACGCAGTCAGAGATGAGCTCCAGCAGCTCGCACCGCTGCTCTTCGGCGGCCTCGAGCTCGAGGGGGTCGATCTCGTACACGCCCACGTCATGTGGGGGCCGACCTTCGACCACGATCAAGCCGCAGCGCTGGCAGTTCTTGACGCCGGCCCTGTAGTGGGCCAGCTGGAGCGCGAACAGCTGCTTTCGGACGTGGTAGCGCACGGCGTCGGGGTGGGCAGCGTCGAGGGTCTTGAGATCCCAGATCTCGCAGGCGTTCGCCGTCGCGGTGAGCGTGAGGCCGCCACAGGAGCTCGAGAGCGACGCGCTCACAGGGATCACGCGGTCGATCTGGGCCTTGCACATGACGCCCGACGCGGGGTCTGTCCACTGCCGCACGACCTCGGACCACCCGGAGCCCCACAGGATGCGGGAGGCGTCTTCGTGGTCACGCAGGCGGGCCAGGATGCCCTCGATCAGGCGGCCCTCGTGCGGGGTCAGAGCGGCCTCGATGGAGGGCCGAGCCTGCCGCCAGAGGTCATACTGCGCACCCCTGCGGGCTCCACCGGCGTACACCTGATACGCAGCCTCGAACCGCTGGGGCTCGAGGGCGGCGCAATGGACGGCTCGCAGCCAACGACGAGAGGCCGTGTCGTCACTGCCGTCACCCTGCGTGCTCTGGGCGTGCAGGAAATGACGAGGGCTGCCCTTGGCAAGGGCCTTGAGGGACGTGGCCCTGACGCCCTGCATGGCGTGGTAGGAGCTCACGAGGGCTCTCCATCTGCACGCACGAACACAGGGCGGCCATCGTCGGTGACATCGAGCTTGTAGGCCACGTCCGAGAGGACGCCAGGAGTGATGCCGATTTCGGCAGTGGCGATGCGGTAGCGCGCTCTCTCCACGTCCCACCAACGAATTGCGATAGTGCCATCGTCGCCAGCCGTCGCGGTGCCA